>NZ_JBFUEB010000103.1:0-21963 GCF_056404395.1 Rhizobacter sp. P2_D12
CTCATCTACTGCGCCGCCATGACCGCCTGCCGCTCCCCCGTCTTCAAGGCCATCCGCGACAAGCTCCTCGCCCGCGGCATGTCCAAGATCCAGGCCTACTGCGTCGTCGCTCGCAAGCTCCTTCGCATCGCCTTCTCCGTCTGGCGCTCCAATCAGCCCTTCAACCCTCAACTCGTCGCAAAGGCTTGACGCTCGACATAGAACCTACACGGCGCCAAAGCAGGCGCCGCGAAGCAACCCATCAAGCAACGCGCCGGGATCCGGCTCTGCCGGGCCCAGGCGTAGCGCCCCTCGGGGGCAGGAGCGCAGCGACTGGGGGGCGAAAAAAACCCGGCCGAAGCCGGGTTTTGTCTGAATGCCTTCCGGCCTCAGGGCTTGTTGCCCGTCGGGAAAGGCCATGCAGCCGCAGGGCTGAGCGCAGTCTTGGCTGCCGGAGCAGCCGCAGGCTTCGCAACAGGCGCAGCAGGCGCAGCGGGCGCAGCCTTCTTCGCAGCAGGCTTCTTGGCCGCCTTTTTCGCAGCAGGCTTCGCGGCCTTCTTCGCAGGGGCCTTCTTCGCAGCAGCCTTCTTGGCAGGGGCCTTCTTCGCAGCGGCCTTCTTGGCAGGCGCCTTCTTGGCCGCAGCCTTCTTCGCCGGGGCCTTCTTGGCAGCGGCCTTCTTCGCCGGAGCCTTCTTCGCCGCGACCTTCTTCGCCGGGGCCTTCTTCGCCGCAGCCTTCTTCGCCGGGGCCTTCTTGGCCGCGACCTTCTTGGCCGGAGCCTTCTTCGCTGCCGCCTTCTTGGCCGGAGCCTTCTTCGCCGCGGCCTTCTTCGCCGGAGCCTTCTTCGCTGCCGCCTTCTTGGCCGGAGCCTTCTTTGCAGTTGCCATTACATTTCTCCTTGATCAAGTTGAAAGAGCACTGCTGAGCTCCGGCGCCATGCCGGTGCCCCGCAGTTATTCACCGTCCGAAATCGCCCAGGAGGGACGCCCCGGTACGGTGAATGGGGTTGCAAGCCGTTGGCCACCGCTTGCTTGGCGGGGGTCTCTTGACGGCCTGCGAATCTTGATCTCGTACATGACCTGTTGCTGCTCGTGTGATGTCGTCAGCAGAGCGTCAGTCCCACGAAAGGGCGCCACCGGATTGGTACTCGATGACGCGCGTCTCGAAGAAATTGCGCTCCTTTTTCAGGTCGATCATTTCGCTCATCCACGGGAACGGGTTTTCCTCGTTCGGGAAGAGCTCTTCCAAACCAATCTGCGTTGCACGCCGGTTGGCGATGTAGCGCAGGTAACCCTTGAACATCGAGGCATTCAGGCCCAGCACGCCACGCGGCATGGTGTCCTCGGCATAGCGGTATTCGAGCTCGACCGCCTTCATGAAGAGGGCCTTGATCTCGGCCTTGAACTCCGCCGTCCACAGGTGCGGGTTCTCGAGCTTGATCTGGTTGATCAGGTCGATGCCGAAGTTGCAGTGCATCGACTCGTCGCGCAGGATGTATTGGTACTGCTCGGCAGCGCCGGTCATCTTGTTCTGSCGSCCCAGCGCSAGGATCTGCGTGAAGCCSACGTAGAAGAACAKGCCTTCCATCAGGCACGCGAAGACGATCAGCGACTTCAGCAGCGTCTGGTCGTTCTCGGGCGTTCCGGTATTGAAGTTGGGGTCCATGATCGCGTTGATGAACGGGATCAGGAACTCGTCCTTGTCGCGGATCGACTTCACCTCGTTGTAGGCGTTGAAGATCTCGCTCTCGTCCAGCCCGAGCGACTCGACGATGTAYTGGTARGCGTGCGTGTGGATCGCTTCCTCGAASGCCTGGCGCAGCAGGWACTGGCGGCATTCGGGCGCCGTGATGTGGCGGTAGGTGCCCAGCACGATGTTGTTCGCGGCCAGCGAATCGGCGGTGACGAAGAAGCCGAGGTTGCGCTTGATGATGCGGCGCTCGTCTTCGCTCAGGCCGTTCGGATCCTTCCAGGTCGCGATGTCGCGCGACATGTTCACTTCCTGCGGCATCCAGTGGTTGGCGCAGGTGGCGAGGTACTTCTCCCACGCCCACTTGTACTTGAACGGCACCAGCTGGTTGACGTCGGTGCGGCCGTTGATGATGCGCTTGTCGGCAGCCTTCACGCGTTGCGCGGCGGCGGGAGCGATCGACGCGGAGGCGATCGAAGCGGGGCTGGAGTGTGAGGCGGGGACGGCTGCAAGGGCAGCGTCGAAGTCCGGAGACGGAGCGACCGCACGCGCTTGAGAGGGCAGGCTCTGCGCGGGACTCGCTTTGTGAGAGATCGAGGGTTTAAGGTCTTCTTCCCAAACCAACATGGTGGACTTCCTGTACGTGTTAATTATGAGAGTGTTGTGTCGAAACACCAAGCACTTATTGACATCGCGAGCACTTCGCTGTTGCTGTGTCGCATCGAAAAACGCGCGTGCCTTTCACCATCCGCAGGTGCCGGCACGCGCCCTTCTCTCACGCTCCACTCACGCCATCGCGAAGCACCCGATGCATCACTGACAGGCTTCGCAGGTCGGGTCGTCGATCGCGCAGAACTTGATGTCGGTCGCGGGATCTTCGCTGGTCATCGCGACGAAGGCCGACGGCGCTGCAACCGGCGCCGTTGCTTGCGGTGCGGCGATCACGGGGCCCGGCCCGGAGCCGCTCGAGACCGAGTTCAGCTGGCCTGACTTCACCGTCGATTTCTCGGCGTGCGTGGCGCCCACGGTGCGCAGGTAGTAGGTCGTCTTCAGGCCGCGCGTCCATGCGAGCTTGTAGGTTTCGTCGAGCTTCTTGCCCGACGCGCCGGCCATGTAGATGTTCAGGGACTGCGCCTGGTCGATCCACTTCTGGCGACGCGCGGCGGCCTCGACCAGCCACTGCGTCTCGACCTCGAACGCGGTCGCGTACAGCGCCTTCAGCTCCTCCGGCACGCGGTCGATGCGACGAAGCGAACCGTCGAAATGCTTCAGGTCCATCACCATCACGTCGTCCCACAGGCCGAGCTTCTTCAGGTCGCGCACCAGGTACTCGTTGATGATCGTGAACTCGCCCGACAGGTTGGACTTGACCGACAGGTTGCCGAACGACGGCTCGATCGACGCGCTGACGCCGATGATGTTCGAGATGGTCGCGGTCGGCGCGATCGCCACGCAGTTGGAGTTGCGCATGCCGTGCTCGGCGATGCGGGTGCGCAGCGCGGCCCAGTCCAGCGTGACGCTGCGGTCGACGTCGACGTAGCCGCCGCGGGCTTCGGCCAGCAGGTCGAGCGAGTCGATCGGCAGGATGCCGCGGTCCCACAGCGAGCCGCGGTAGCTGGAATAGCGGCCGCGTTCCGCCGCCAGCTCGGTCGAGGCCCAGTAGGCGTAGTAGCAGACGGCCTCCATCGAGCGGTCGGCGAAGCCCACAGCGTCGTCCGACGCGTACGGCGTGCGCAGCTCGTACAGCGCATCCTGGAAGCCCATGATCCCCAGGCCGACCGGGCGGTGCCGCAGGTTGGAGTCGCGCGCCTTCTTGACCGCGTAGTAGTTGATGTCGATGACGTTGTCGAGCATGCGCATCGCGGTGGCGACGGTCTTCTTCAGCTTGGCGTGGTCGATCTGCATCGCGCCGTCGACCAGCTTCAGGTGGTGCACCAGGTTCACCGAGCCCAGGTTGCACACCGCGATCTCGGTCTCGCTGGTGTTCAGCGTGATCTCGGTGCACAGGTTGCTCGAGTGCACCACGCCCACGTGCTGCTGCGGCGAGCGCACGTTGCAGGCGTCCTTGAAGGTGATCCACGGGTGGCCGGTCTCGAACAGCATCGAGAGCATGCGGCGCCACAGGTCCTTGGCGGGGATCTTCTTGAACAGCTTGATCTCGCCGCGCGCCGCCTTGTCCTCGTAGCGGGTGTAGGCCTCCTCGAAGGCCTTGCCGAACTTGTCGTGCAGGTCCGGGCAGGTAGACGGCGAGAACAGCGTCCAGTCGCCACCCTCCATCACGCGGCGCATAAACAGGTCGGGAATCCAGTTCGCGGTGTTCATGTCGTGCGTGCGGCGGCGGTCGTCGCCGGTGTTCTTGCGCAGCTCCAGGAACTCCTCGATGTCCAGGTGCCAGGTCTCCAGGTAGGCACAGACGGCGCCCTTGCGCTTGCCGCCCTGGTTCACCGCGACGGCGGTGTCGTTGACCACCTTCAGGAACGGCACGACGCCCTGGCTCTTGCCGTTGGTGCCCTTGATGTGCGAGCCGAGCGCGCGCACGTTGGTCCAGTCGTTGCCCAGGCCGCCGGCGAACTTCGACAGCAGCGCGTTCTCCTTCAGGGCCTCGTAGATGCCGTCCAGGTCGTCGGCGACGGTGGTCAGGTAGCAGCTCGACAGCTGCGAGCGCTGCGTGCCGGCGTTGAACAGCGTCGGCGTCGAGCTCATGAAGTCGAAGCTGGACAGCACCTCGTAGAACTCGATCGCGCGCGCCTCGCGGTCGATCTCGTTCAGCGCCAGGCCCATCGCGACGCGCATGTAGAACGCCTGCGGCAGTTCGATGCGCACCTCGTTGACGTGCAGGAAGTAGCGGTCGTACAGCGTCTGCAGCCCGAGGTAGTCGAACTGCAGGTCGCGGTCGGCCTTCAGCGCGGCGCCCAGCTTGCCCAGGTCGTACTGCAGCAGCTTCTCGTCCAGGCGCTCGGCCTGCACGCCCTTCTTGATGAAGCCGGGGAAGTAGTCGGCGTAGCGGGTGTGCATGTCGCTCTGCAGCACCTCCTCGCCGAGGATCTCCTTGCGGATCGTGTGCAGCAGCAGCCGGGCGGTGGCGCGGGTGTAGCCGGGGTCCTTCTCGATCAGCGTGCGCGCGGCCAGGATCGCGGCCTTGTGCACCTCGTCGATCGGCACGCCGTCGTACAGGTTGCGGCGCGTCTCGGCCAGGATCGGCTCGGGCTTCACGTCGGCGCCCAGGTCGGCGCAGGCCGACTCGACGATCACCTGCAGGCGCGCCATGTCCAGCGGCACGCGCTGGCCGCGGTCGAGCACCATCATCGCCGGCTCGGCGGCGGCCGTCGCCGGGTGGCCCTGCTTCGCGCGTTCCTGCGAGCGGCGCTCGCGGTACAGCACGTAGGCACGCGCGACCTCGTGGTGGCCGCCGCGCATCAGGCCGAGTTCGACGTGGTCCTGCACGTCCTCGATGTGGAAGGTGCCGCCGCCCGGGCGCGAACGCAGCAGCGCACGCACCACCGACTCGGTCAGCCCGTCGACCGTCTCGCGCACGCTGGCCGAGGCCGCGCCCTGCGTGCCGTGCACGGCCAGGAAGGCCTTCATCAGCGCGACGGCGATCTTGTTGGGTTCGAAGGACACCACCGCGCCGTTGCGGCGGATGATCTGGTAGCCCTGGTACGCGGAGGCGGAACCCGCGGGGCCGGTGCCGCTGCGAGCAGCGGTCGTGGAAGAGCTGGTGGCGGCGGTGGGAGTGACGTTGCTGACTGCTTGCATGGATACCCCTTCTTGTGGTCTGTCGACGCGAATCGATTCAATGTCTGGCGCTCACGCCGGACCAACCCCCACAGCCCATGACTGCGGCGCGCCCCCGGCGCTGAGCCGCCGATGACGCATGACTGGAACGGTGAAGAGCGATGAGCGGGTGTTGAGGCTGTGGAACTTCTTGCCAACATGCGAGGCCCGGATGCCGATGCCGCCTGCAGTGCAGACCCCTGGAATCCAGGTGACGAGGGCGGGCATGGGCCAGAGGATGTTGGGACAAAAGGATACCACGAAGGACACTATATCTGGGGGTCGGGCACCCTTCAAGCACTAGCTGTAGCGTCCCCCAAGCCCTTGGGGGAAGCAGGCCGCGCACCACGGAGCGGCGTGCGCGGCGTCGGCTCCCATCCACGCTGCGAATGGATGCGGGCAGCGGCACGCGGCTTGGCGCTGCGCGCGATTTGCGCCCGCAGCGCGCGTGGACACTGGCTCTCGCAGCGTGCGCGGCTCAATGCGGATCGCGCAGTCCCTCGGGAAAATACCGACCGGCCCAGCGCAGGCCGTGGCGCACGCGCGTCCAGTCGAAGCCTGGACCGGGATCGATCTTGCGACCCGGCGCGACGTGCTCGTGGCCGGCCACCGATTGCAGCGGATAGCGCTGTGCAAGCGCGCGCAGCAAGGGCAGCAGCGCGTCGTACTGCGCGTCCTCGAAGGTCTCGCCTTCCAGCCCTTCGAGCTCGATGCCGATCGAGAAGTCGTTGCAGTTCTCGCGCCCGTTCCAGGCCGAGCGACCGGCATGCCAGGCGCGCTGCCCGCACGCGACGAACTGCAGCAGTTCGCCGTCGCGCCGGATGACGAAGTGCGACGACACCTGCAGGCCGCGGATCTGCTGGTAGTAGGGGTGCGCGTCCCAGTCGAGCCGGTTCGAGAACAGCCGCTCGATCGCTTCGCCGCCGTATTCGCCGGGCGGCAGGCTGATCGAATGGATCAGCGCCAGGTCGATCGCCGTGCCCGCGGGCCGCGGCCCGAAGTTGGGCGATTCGCAACGACGGGCCAAACCGCACCAACCTTCGTCATCGATTACCGCCCCCGATAACCCGGCCATTATTCCAACCAGAATCGCCAGGGTGTTCAGGCGCTGTCGCCGCTGCGCTCGCCATCGACCGGGTCGTCGGTGCCGCCGACGTTGACGCCCAGGCGCGCCATCCGGTAGCGCATCTGGCGCAGCGACAGGCCCAGGCTCGCGCCCGCCGCGGTGCGGTTGTAGCGGTAGCGCTCGAGCGCGCGCTCGAGCACGTCGCGCTCGATGTCGTCGAGGTAGGCGGCCAGGTCGGTCGGCAGCGGCGCCTGCACCGGCACGGCGGCCGCGCGGGCCAGCTCGGCGGCCGGTGCCGGCTTGGCCGACACCACCGGCGTCGCATCGAATTCGGACGCCTCGCTGTCGCTGAAGACCAGTTCGGACACGCCCAGGTCGGCCACATCGATCACGTCGCCCACCGTCAGCGCGACCGCACGGTGCAGCAGGTTCTCGAGCTCGCGCACGTTGCCGGGGAAGCTGTAGCGGCTGAGCTGCACCATCGCATCGCGCGTCAGCCGCGGCGGCGGCGACACGCCGGCATCGCGCGCGATGCGGTCGAGCACGCGCTCGCAGATCGACGGCAGGTCTTCGAGCCGCTCGCGCAGCGGCGGCACGCGGATCTGGATCACGTTGAGCCGGTAGTACAAGTCCTGGCGGAACTTGGCGGCCTGCACCTCGGCGCCCAGGTCCTTGTGGGTGGCGCTCAGCAGCCGCACGTTGACCGGCTGCTCGACCACCGCCCCGACCGGGCGCACCGAGCGCTCCTGGATGGCACGCAGCAGCTTGCTCTGCATCGCGAGCGGCAGGTCGCCGATCTCGTCGAGGAACAGCGTGCCGCCGTTGGCGGCCTGGAAGAAGCCTTCGCGGTCTTCGGCCGCGCCGGTGAAGGCGCCCTTGCGGTAGCCGAAGAACTCGGCCTCGAGCAGCTGCTCGGGGATCGCGCTGCAGTTGACGGCCACGAAGGGCTGCGCGCCGCGCGGGCTGATCTCGTGGATGGCGCGGGCCACCAGTTCCTTGCCGGTGCCGGACTCGCCGTTCACCAGCACCGGCGCCATGCTGCGCGCCACCTTGTCGATCAGCTGGCGCACCTGCTGCATCGCCTGCGACTGGCCGGCCATGCGCGCGAGCGCCTGGCTGACCGGCCCGCTGCTGGCCGGCGGCACCGGCAGCGTCGCGAGCACCGGCGCCGGGCGCGGCGCAGCCGGCGTGCCGTTCTCGGACGGCAGGCTCGACGGCACCATGGTCGGCACCGTGGGCGCGCTGCGGCCGAGTGCCGACGCGACGACGGCGCGGAACTGCTTCAGGTCGACCGGCTTGGTCAGGTAGTCGTAGGCGCCGGCCTTCAGCGCCTCGACCGCGTTCTCGGCCGAGCCGTAGGCGGTGATGACGATGGCCTTCTCGCGCCGGTTGCCTTCTTCCAGCCGGCGCAGCAGGTCGAGCCCGGTGCCGTCGGGCAGCCGCATGTCGGTGATGACCGCGCTGTAGGTGCGGTCCTTCAGGTGCAGCAAGGCATCGTCCACCGTGCCGGCGGTCTCGACGTCGTAGCCCTCGCGCAGCAGCGTCAGCTCGTACAACGTGCGCAGGTCGGGTTCGTCGTCGACGACCAGCAGGCTGAAGTGGGAAGGCGAACTCATGATGTCAGGTGCAGTCGGGTCTCGGGCGCTTCGGCGCCGGCCAGTGGTTTGCGCCGCATCGCGACGAAGAATTCATTGCGGTTCGGCTCGCTGGACGCGCGCAGCCGGTAGTCGATGCGGGCGCCGTAGCGCTCGCACAGTTCCCGGCAAATATACAAGCCCAGGCCGGTACCGCGGCTGCGTGTGGAGAAGAAAGGCTCGAACAGGTAGCGTTCGACCTCGGGCGGGATCGGCTCGCCGTTGCTCGTGACGCTCAGCACCACGTGCACGTCGTCGCGCGCCGACAGCGCCAGCCGCACGCCGCCCGGCACCGGTTGCGCATGGCGCTTGGCGTTGTCCAGCAGGTTGATCATGACGCGGCGCAGGTGCTCGGGGTCGAACACCACGCCCAGCGGTTCGTCGGGCAGCTTGACGCGCAGCAGGCTGTCGCCGCCGATCGGCATCTCGGCGGTGCGCGCCCATTCGCTGCAGACGGCGGCGACCAGCGCGGTGGCATCGATCGGGCCGCCGTCCTGCACCTCGCTCGGCGCCACCTCCATCACGTCGTCGACGATGCGCTTGAGGCGCGCGGTGTTCTCGGTGACCATGCGCGTCAACTGGCGCTGCGCCGGCGTGGTGGCGTCCTCGGCGAGCAGCGCGTTGGCCTGCGAAATGGCGGCCAGCGGGTTGCGGATCTCGTGCGCGATGCCGGCCGACACCCGGCCCATCGCGGCCAGTTTCTCCTGGCGCGTGCGTGCCTGCATGCTGCGCACGTCCTCGATGAACAGCACGCACAGCTCCTCGCTCGGGTCGGGCGCCTGGCGCCGCGTGAAGCGCACCCGCACCCGCAGCGTGCGCGGCGGGCCGGATTCGAAATCGAGCACGACGTCGCGCCCGCCTTCGGGCCAGGTGGCCTCGGCGAAGGCGCGCTCGACCGCCTTCACGAGCGCGCCCCACGCATCGACGCCCTGCAGCTGGAACGGCGCCTCGCGCGACACGCCGTTGGGCGCCAGCAGCGCGCGCGCGGCCGGGTTGGCGGTGCGCACGCGGCCGCGCCGGTCGACCACCATCACGCCTTCCTGCATCTCCTCGATCACCAGGCGGTTCAGCTGCGCCTGCTGGCGTGCCAGCTCCAGGCTGCCGCGCGCGGTGAGTTCCTCGCGCGCCAGGCGCCCGGCCAGTTCGCCGGCCAGCAGCGTGATGACGAAGAAGCCGCTGCCGGCCAGGCCCGCCTGGGTCATCATCGCGGTGATGTCGCCGACGCCGGCCAGCACCGACAGCCAGGCGACGCCCAGCAGCGCCAGGGTCACGACCGAGGCGGTGGCCAGCGCCATCAGGCGCGGCGTCAGCACCCCGGCCATCAGCACCGGCAGCACCAGCAGCGCGACGTAGTTCAGGCCCGAGGCCGGCGCCAGCCAGTGCAGCGCGCCGAAGCAGACGATGTCGACGCCGATGGTGGAGATCCACTGCGGGCTGCGCAGCCGCGCCAGCTCGCGCGGGGCGGCCGTGCGGCGGTAGCGCGGCAGCACCCACATGCTGAGCGCGAGCGCCGCGTAGGCGACGCTGACGGCCACCACCGGCAGCGCCGGCCGCACGCCGAACACCGTGGCGACCACCATCGCCGCGACCAGCGCGACGCCCAGCGCGGCCCGCGCGCTGATGAAGGCGCCGTAGATGCGCTGGAAGGCGGTCTGCCCGGAGCCGATCAGGCGGCGCGCCTGGCGCGTCAGGAAATTGCTGTCGGCCTGCGCCTGCACCGCCTGCCAGTTGCCGTCGTAGCGGGAGTCGTCCTCGGCCCAGCCTTCGCGAACATGGGTGTCCTCGTCGCCACCGAGGGCGCCGAACCAGGACTCGTGCGTGGGCCGCGTCGACGCGCGGCCGGAGCGGCGGTCGTTGCGGCGGCGTTCGGGCTTGGCCGGCGCGGTGCTCATGCTGCGCCGCTCATGGCTTGCCCTGCCCGCCTTCGAAGGCGGCCCGGTGCGCCTCGCAGCAGAAGGCACCGCCGCGGCCCGGCAAGGCCTCCGCCTTCGGCAGGTGCACGCCGCACTGGGCGCAGGCGACCATCGTGTCGGGCAAGGCATCGGCCGGCGGCGGCGGCGCGACCGGCTTGCGACCGCGGCCGCCCCGCGCGATCCAGACGATCAGCGCCACGATCACCAGCAGGACGATGAACTTTCCCATGAGACCTCAGACGGCGGTGCGGTGCAGCACCACTTCGAACACGAAGCGCGAGCCGACGTAGGCCAGCAGCAGCAGCAAGGCACCGGCGTACAGCCAGCGCACCGCCCGGCGCCCGCGCCAACCGAGCAGCTGGCGGCCGATCAGCAGGCCGGCGAAGACCAGCCAGCCGAGCACCGACAGCGTCGCCTTGTGGTCCCAACGCCAGGGCGTCGTGAACCACCAGCCCAGCAGCAGCGTGGCCGACAGCAGCGCGAAGCCGGCGGTGACGAACTGGAAGGTCAGGCGCTCGAGCTGCAGCAGCGGCATGCCGGCACCACCGCGCGGCGCCGCCTGCTTCAGGTGCGAACGCATGCGGCGTTCGGCGGTGTCGAGCATCACCGCATGCAGCACCGCGGCGCCGAACAGGCCGTAGGACGCGATGCCCAGCGCCCAGTGCAGCGGCGCCCAGCTGGAGGTGGCCTGGGGCCGGAACTCGCCGGGGAAGATGGCTGCCAGCACCACCGCCGCGGCGCCCAGCAGCCCGAGCCAGCGGCGCACGCCGGGCAGCGGCACCCAGCGGCTCTCGACCGCGTACACCGCGATCACCATCCACAGCGTGGCCGACAGCGCCGGCGCGAAGCCGAAGCGCGCGCCCGACACCGGGCTGCCGATGCCGGCCATGTCGACCACGATCGCCAGCGCATGCGCCAGCCAGCCGGCGATCAGCGCGCGGCGCGGCGCGGCGCTGTCCCTTTCGCTCAGCAGCACCGCCGCGGCGTAGGCCAGCAAGGCCAGTGCGCTGGGCACCCACAGCATCCATGACGACGGCGTGCTCAATGCGTTGCGACCCTGGGCGATAAACTCATGGTCCACAGTGTACTTTCGCGGGCCGCCTCCGCCGCGCGCCCGCCCGCCCCATGGCTTCCACCCTGACCGATCGACTGAGCCGGCTCGTCAAGACGATGCGCGGCCAGGCCCGCATCACCGAGAGCAACGTGCAGGACATGCTGCGCGAGGTGCGCATGGCCCTGCTCGAGGCCGACGTCGCGCTGCCGGTGGTGCGCGATTTCATCGCCCGCGTGAAGGAGAAGGCGCTGGGCGAGGAAGTGGTCGGCTCGCTGTCGCCCGGGCAGGCGCTGGTGGGCATCGTCAACCGCGAGCTGGCGGCGACGATGGGCGAAGGCGTCTCCGACATCAACCTGGCGGCCCAGCCGCCGGCGGTGATCCTGATGGCCGGCCTGCAGGGCGCCGGCAAGACCACCACCAYCGSCAAGCTGGCCAAGCACCTGATCGAGAAGCGCAAGAAGAAGGTGCTGACGGTGTCGGCCGACGTCTACCGGCCGGCCGCGATCGAGCAGCTGAAGCTGGTGACGAAGCAGGCGGGCGCCGAGTGGTTCCCGTCGAGCGCCGGCGACAAGCCGCTGGACATCGCGCGCGCCGCGCTCGACCACGCGCGCCGCCACTACTTCGACGTGCTGCTGGTCGACACCGCCGGGCGGCTGGCGATCGACGAGCAGCTGATGAACGAGATCCGCGCGCTGCATGCCGAACTGAAGCCGGTCGAGACGCTGTTCGTCGTCGACGCGATGCAGGGGCAGGACGCGGTCAATGTCGCCAAGGCCTTCAAGGAGGCCTTGCCGCTCACCGGCATCGTGCTGACCAAGACCGACGGCGATTCGCGCGGCGGCGCCGCGCTGTCGGTGCGCCAGGTGACCGGCGCGCCGATCAAGTTCGCCGGCGTCAGCGAGAAGATCGACGGGCTCGAGGTGTTCGACGCGCAGCGCCATGCCGGCCGGGTGCTGGGCATGGGCGACATCGTCGCGCTGGTCGAGGAGGTGCAGAAGGGCGTGGACGTCGCGGCCGCGCAGAAGCTGGCCGACAAGCTGAAGTCCGGCGACAACTTCGACCTGAACGACTTCCTGGCGCAGATCAGCCAGATGAAGAAGATGGGCGGCCTGTCGGGGCTGATGGACAAGCTGCCGACGCAGATGACGGCGCGCGCCGGCAACCTGGGCCAGGCCGACATGGACCGCGCCGAGCGCGACGTGCGCCGCATGGAAGGCATCATCAACTCGATGACGCCGCTCGAGCGCCGCAAGCCCGAGCTGCTGAAGGCCACCCGCAAGCGCCGCATCGCCGCCGGCGCCGGCGTGCAGGTGCAGGAGGTGAACCGGCTGCTGAACCAGTTCGAGCAGATGCAGGGGATGATGAAGAAGATGAAGGGCGGCGGCCTGATGAAGATGATGAAGCGCATGGGCGGCATGAAGGGCCTGGGCGGCCCGGGCGGGCTGCGCTGAAACGGGCCGTGCCATCTGACGGCTGGTGACCACCGGTAACCACGCTGCAGAAAGATGCCAGCCGCGCGCCCGCAAGCGGCACAATCATTGACCCCGCGCGCGAGGCCCGCTAAGGTCCGCGCAGCTCCCAACAAGGACCTGGACCCGAGATGGAATTGCTGTTGATCGCCGCACTGGTGCTGGTAGGCGGCCTGGTGATCTGGAAGCTGAACACCCGCAGTGCCAAGCCTGCTCCCGGCAAGCGCGCCAAGCCGCGTTCGCTGGAAGCGCTGGACACGCTGCAGTCGTGGCAGCCCCAGGCCACCCGCATCCTGACCACCGCCGAGCGCAAGGCCTACATCGCGCTGCGCGGCGGGCTGCCCGAGCACATCATCCTGGCCCAGGTGCCGCTGGCGCGCTTCGTGAAGGTGCCGACCCGCCATTCGTATTCCGAGTGGCTGCGCCGCGTGGGCCTGCTGTGCGCCGACCTGGTGGTGTGCGACACCAACTCGCAGGTGATCGCGGTGGTCGACATCCGCGCGCCCGAGGCCCAGGAGAAGGAACGCACCTCGCAGCGCCACAACCGGATGGACCGCGTGCTCGAAGCCGCCGGCATCCCGCTGCACGTGTGGCGCGAAGACGCGCTGCCCAGCGCCACCGGCGCCCGCAACGCGATCCTCGGCAAGGGGGCCGAATCGGCTGCCGCCACGCCGTCGACGCACGGCGCGCCGTCCACCACCGCCGGCTACCAGCCGGTCGGCCGCGGCCTGCCGGAAGATGACGGCCTCGAGATGGGCGAGCCGCCGCCGTCGACCTGGTTCGACGACATCGATTCGGCGCCGGCCCCGCTGGCCGCGGCGGCGCCGGCCAACATCCCGCGCTCGGGCAACTCCCCCCGCCCCCGTTGATCCGCAGCCCGGATGCCAATCCGGGTTCACGCGTTTCAGCTCAGCAGCGCCTGCGCAAACTCGCGCGCACTGAAGGTCTGCAGGTCTTCGAGCTTCTCGCCGACCCCGATGAAGTAGACCGGGATGGCCCGCTCGCGGGCGATCGCCGCCAGCATGCCGCCCTTGGCCGTGCCGTCGAGCTTGGTGACGACCAGCCCGGTCAGCCCCAGCGCGTCGTCGAAAGCCTTCACCTGCGTCAACGCGTTCTGGCCGGTGTTGCCGTCGACCACCAGCAGCACCTCGTGCGGGGCACCTTGCTGCGCCTTCGCGATCACGCGCTTGATCTTCTTCAGCTCGTCCATCAGGTGCAGTTGGGTCGGCAACCGGCCGGCGGTGTCGGCGATGACGACGTCGCAGCCGCGCGCCTTGCCGGCGACCACCGCGTCGTAGCTGACCGCGGCCGGGTCACCGTCGGCCTGCGAGACGATCTCGACCGACACGGCGGGCGTGTGGCCCGGCCCGCCATCGGCCCGCTCGGCCCACACCGCAAGCTGCTCGCGCGCCGCGGCGCGGAAGGTGTCGGCCGCGGCCAGCAGCACCTTCTGGCCGTTGTCGGCCAGGTGGCGGGTCAGCTTGCCGATGCTGGTGGTCTTGCCGGCGCCGTTGACGCCCACCACCATCATCACCGTCGGCGCGTGCTCGCCGACGCGCAGCGGCTTTTCCAGCGGCGCCAGCAGGTCGGCGATCGCATCGGCCAGCAGGCCCTTCACCTGGGCCGGGTCGGTCGCCTTCGCCTCCTTGACGCGGCGCCGCAGGTCGGCCAGCAGGAACTCGGTGGCCTTGACGCCGGCATCGGCCATCAGCAGCGCCGACTCCAGCTCTTCATAGAGCGCCTCGTCGATCTGCGTGCCGGTGAAGACCTGCGCGATGCTCGAGCCGGTCTTGCGCAGGCCGCCGCGCAGCTTGTCGATCCAGCTGCGGCGTTCGGGTTCGGGCTCGGGCTCGGGAGCAACGGGCGCCGCCGCCGGGGGCTCGACGGCTGCAGGCGCATCGATCGGGGCGGGCTTTTTCTTGAAGAAGCTGAACATTCGGGGCGGTTCGGTCGAAGAGATGCGAGGGTGTGAAGGGTCCCACGACATGGCATGTCGCAGCGGCACGGAAGCGGTCAAAACCCTGGCTATAATCTGAGGCTCAGGCGCTTTAGCTCAGTCGGTTAGAGCGACGGAATCATAATCCGCAGGTCCGGGGTTCGAATCCCTGAAGCGCCACCAGACAGCCAGAAGAAGGGTCCCGCAGCGATGCCGGACCCTTCTTGCTTTTCAAGCCCTCACCCGGCTCGCGGCCTTCGCGCCCCCGATGGCGCTTGCCCCCGCATTGCAGTTCAATCGTCCGTCCCTGCTCTCATCATCCGAAGGAGACCTTGATGGAAAAGATGCTGCATCAGCTCGAGACGCTGCGCCTGCATGGCGACGACGGCCAGGACTACGTGGTGCACGGCTTCGAGCACCTCGCGCGCCTGGATGCCGCGCCCGGCATCGGTGCCGACTGGGAACCCACCGGCGAGTCCGAGTACCGCCTCTCAGACGGCCGCCCGGTGACGGTCGATGCGCAGGGCGCGATGACCATCGCGCAGACGGGCGTGCGCCTTTCGCGCGACACTGAGGTCCATGCCCGCTGACGCCATCCTCCACATCGGCACCCTCGGATTTCCGTGGGAGACCCTCGACCCCTTCCTGTTCTGCGTCCACCACGATGACGCCTACCCGCGCGGCAATGCCGCGTTCGGGCCGGATGCGCCGTTGACCGGCCGCGACCTGGGACAGGATTTCGCCGGCATCGACGGCTGGCGCATGTACCACGGCACGACGGTGCCGGGCTTTCCGTCGCACCCGCACCGCGGCTTCGAGACCGTGACCATCGTGCGCCACGGGCTGGTCGACCATTCCGACTCGCTCGGCGCGATGGCGCGCTTCGGCGGCGGCGACGTGCAGTGGCTGACCGCCGGCCAGGGCATCGTCCATTCGGAGGTGTTCCCGCTGCTCAGGCGCGACGCGCCGAACCGGCTCGAGCTGTTCCAGATCTGGCTCAACCTGCCGGCGCGCAGCAAGATGGTGCCGCCGCACTTCACGATGTTCTGGTCCGAGCAGATCCCGCACCACCTGCACACGGACACAGAAGGACGACAGAGCGAGATCGTCTGCATCGCCGGCCGGCTCGGCGGTGTCGCCGACCCGCTCGCGCCGCCGCCCGACTCCTGGGGCTCGCAGGCCGAGTCCGACCTTGCGATCTGGACCCTGCGCATGGCCCCCCACGCGCGCTGGACGCTGCCGCCCGCGCGCGGCGCCGGCACGCGCCGCAAGCTGTATTTCTTCGAAGGCAATTCCGTGACGCTCGACGGCGCGACGGTCGACCGCCACGCGGCGATCGAGCTGCGCGCATCGCAGCCGGTCGAACTGGTCAACGGCGCCGAGGCGTCCGAATTCCTTCTGCTGCAGGGCCGCCCGATCGGCGAGCCGGTCGCGCAGTACGGCCCGTTCGTGATGAACACCGAGCAAGAACTGCAACAAGCTTTCGCGGATTACCGGCGCACCGGCTTCGGCGGCTGGCCCTGGAAGGACAACGCGCCGGTGCACGGCCCCGAACCGGTGCGCTTCGCGCGCCACGTCGACGGCCGCGACGAACGCCCCTAGAGGGACCACCGGTCCACGCGCCGGCCGCCCATCGGATTCGCCGATGGACGACGTGCCGCGCGCAAATGCCCTCGCCCCAGTGCTTGTATCGAGTCGTTTGCTTGCCTGAAGTGGAATCGCTTCCATACAGTGCGCGCTCGATCGACATCCGGGGACAAGCATGAGAACTCTCGCGTCATCCATCCTCGCGCTGGCCGGCCTGGCCACGCTCGCTGCCTGCGGCGGCGGCGACACCGGCCAGACCAACCGCGACAGCGCCGCCGCGCAGACCGAGCGGGCCGCCGCGCTGGCCGTGCCCGCGGTGCCGGCCGGCCGCTACGTGCTGAAGAACATCAACAGCAGCAAGTGTGTCGATGCCGTGACACCGGCGAATGACGGAACGCCCTTCGTGCAGAACGCCTGCGGCAGCGCGCCGACCCAGCAGTTCGACCTGACCGTGCAGGCCAACGGCAGCTACAAGCTGGTCGACGTCGGCAGCGCCAAGGTGCTGGACCTGGCCGCCAGTTCCACGGCCGACGGCGCGCTGATCCACCAATGGACCAGCAACGACACCAATGCCCAGCGCTGGAAGCTGCAACGCAGCCAGGGCAACCGCTTCGCGCTGGTCAATGCCGGCAGCAACAAGTGCATCGCGATCGATGCCGGCTCGCTGAACGACGGCGCCGGCCTGCGCCAGGCCGCCTGCAGCAACGGCGCGTCGCAGCAGTTCCTGCTCTACCCGGTGTCGACCACCGGCCAGGGCGCGCTGGCCATCGGCCGCTATGCGCTGCGCGCCGTGCACTCCAGCCTATGCATGGACATCACCGACGGCAGCCTGGACAACGGCGCGAAGGCCGTGCAGGCCGCGTGCAGCCAGGCCGACCGCCAGCTGTTCGAGGCGCAACCGGCGGCCGAAGGCACCTACGCCTTCATCAACGTGAACAGCGGCAAGGGCCTGGACGTCAGCGACATCTCCACCGCCAATGGCGCGCTGATCCAGCAATGGGCCTACGGCGGCGGCGCCAACCAGCGCTTCGTCGTCACCGCCGACGGCGCAGCGCTGCAGATCGCGGCGCGCCACAGCGGCCGCTGCGTCGACGTGAGCGGCGTCAGCACCGCCCCCGGCGCCGCGATCCACCAGTGGGAATGCCATGGCGGCGCGAACCAGCGCTGGACGCCGCTGCCGGCAGGCGACAACCCGCCGCCGACCACCGGCAACTGGGTCGGCACCTGGGGCGCGTCGCCACAGGGCGGCAACACCAGCTTCAACCAGCAGACGCTGCGCCAGGTCGTGCACACCAGCGTCGGCGGCAGCGCCGCGCGCATCCACCTGTCCAACGTGTTCGGCAGCCAGCCGATCACGGTGGCCAACGTGCACATCGCCCAGCGCGCCGGCGGCTCGTCCATCGTGGCGGCCAGCGACCGCGCGGTGAGCTTCGGCGGGCAGGCGACGGTGGTGATCCCGGCCGGCGGCGAAGCGGTCAGCGACTCGGTCGACTTCAACGTCGCGGCGCTCTCCGACGTGGCCATCAGCTTCTACCTGCCGAACCCGACCACGGTGAACACCGAGCACCAGACCGGGCTGCAGACGAACTACGTGGCCGCGGGCAACGTGAGCGGCAACGCGACGATCAGCCCCAGCGCGACCAGCGGCAGCTACCGCATCCTGACCAACCTGGACGTCTCCAACAGCAGCCTGCGCGGCAGCGTCGCCACGCTCGGCGCGTCGATCACCGACGGCGTCGGCACCAACTTCGACGCCAACCAGCGCTGGCCGAACGTGCTGGCGAACCGCCTGAACGCGGCCGGCATCGGCGTGGGCGTGCTGAACCAGGGCATCAGCGGCAACAGCAGCCTGCGCGACGGCGCCGGCCCGAGCGCCGAGAACCGCTTCGACCGCGACGTGCTCGGCCAGGCCGGCATCAAGTGGGTGATCTACTCGGACGACCCGATCAACGACCTGCGCGGCAACCCGCAGCCCGCGCTCGAGCAGCTGCTCGGCCCGCTGCAGCGGATGATCGCGAAGGCGCATGCGCGGCAGGTGAAGTTCCTCTGCTCGACGCTGACGCCGTACAGCGACAGCGTCTGGACGCCATCGCAGGAGACGACCCGGCAGGCCTACAACAACTTCGTCAAGAGCAGCGCCAGCGGCTGCGACGGCGTGATCGACCAGGACCTCGCGACGCGCGATCCGGCCAACCCGGCGCGCATGCTGCCGGCCAACGACACCGGCGACCACCTGCACCCGAACACCGCCGGCAATGCGGCGATCGCGAACTCGGTGAACCTGCAGCTCTTCAACCCGTAGCCCGGATGGAGCGCAGCGCAATCCGGGGCCGCGGCAGGTCCCGGATTGGCCTTCGGGCGACGGGAACGCCGATTGCCGGGGCATGGCATGACACGCGCCGTTCCCCCGCATCCGCTGCGCACGCACACCGTGCCTGAGCCGCCCTCGTCCCCGCCGCCACCGCCCCAGGGGCCGCCGGCGCTGCCGGAAATCGACGACCCGCCGTCACCGCATCCGGCCGATCCGGTGACGGAACCCGGCGCCCCGCCACCGCCGGTGGCGAACCGCGGTCACTGCGGCCGGATTTGCGGCAGTTCCTGCGCAGGCCCCGCGACGACCGCCCCGGCCTCGTCGACCAGCGACCGCGGCTGCCCGCGCTTGAGCCACAAATACAGCCCGCTGCCCAGCACGACGATCGTGATGAGGTCGAGCAGCGCCCAGACCAGCTTCAAGGGCATGCCGCCGTAGTCGCCGAAATGCAGCGGCTGCGACAGCAGCAGCGTCGCGATGTACCACGGCACCGCGGGCGCCGCGGTGAACTGCGCGGTCTGCGCGTCGACCATCACCGGCTGCAGCAGCCGGGCCGTCAGCGGCTGGTTGCCGCGCATGAAGAAGGTGTGGTGGTGCGGGCTCGAGAACGCGGTGCCCGGAAACGCGATGAAGCCGACCCGCATGTGCGGCGCATGCGCCTTCGCCGCCTCGAGCATGCGCTGCACCGGCGCGCGCGCCGGCTCCTCCACCAAGGGCTGGCCCTTGTACGGCGCCAGCAGCGTGGTCAGCGCGTCGTACTGCCACAGCTTGATCAGCAGGTCGGCCCAGGTGTTGATCATGCCGGTGGCGCCGACCACCAGCGCCCAGGTCAGCGTGACGATGCCCAGCAGGTTGTGCAGGTCCAGCCACTTGATGCGCGGCGAGCGCTCGCGCCGCACCTCGCCGAAGCGCAGCTTGCGCATGAAGGGCGCGTACAGCACCACGCCGGACACGATGGCCACCAGCAGCAGCAGCCCCATCGCGCCGAGGAACAGCTTGCCCGGCAGGCCGGCGAACAGGTCGACGTGCAGGCGCAGCATCACGCTCATGAAGCCGGTGTCCACCGGCACCTCGCCGAGCAGCCGGCCGGTGCGCGCATCGACCGCGATCGATTTGAAGTCGGCGGTCGGCTCGGGCGTCGGCGTCAGCGTGACGTGCCACAGCCGGTCGTCGTCTGCCGGCTGCGACGCGAACTGCACGATGCGATCGGGGTACAGCGCACGCGCCGACGCCAGCACCTGGTCGAGGCTCGCGCGCCGCGAGTCGTCCGCCATCGGCGGCGCCTCGATCTCGGCACCGGTCAGGTGGTCGATCTCGTGGTGGAAGATCAGCGGCAGGCCGGTCAGGCACAACAGCAGCATGAAGGCGGTGCAGACCAGGCTGCTCCACTTGTGCCACCACGACCAGGTCTTCAGGGCGCGCGCGCTCAGCATGCCGCCGCTCCCGCTCAGAAGTCGACGCTGGCGCTGAGCGACACGGTGCGCGGCGCGCCGACCACCAGGTAGCCGTTCTCCGGGTAGCCGCCGGCCGAGGCCCAGTAGTCCTTGCCGGTCACGTTGTCGACGCGCAGCCGCAGCGTGACCAGGCGCTCCTGCACGCTGACCAGGTAGCGCGCGCCCAGGTCCAGCCGCGTCCAGGCCGGGACTTCCAGCGTGTTGGCCGAATCGGCGTAGCTGCGGCCGGTGTAGACCACGCGGCCGTCGAGCGCGAGGCCGTCGACGCCCGGCACGCTGAGCTCGGTGCCGACATTGCCCTGCACGCGCGGCACGCCGATCACGCGCTTGCCTTCGGTCGCGGTCGAGCCGGTGAGCTTCTGCTTCGCGTCCAGCCAGGTCAGGCCACCCAGCAGCTTGACGCCGGGCGCGGCTTCACCGAACACGTTCAGCTCGGCGCCACGGTGGCGGTCTTCGCCCTCGGAGGTGAAGATGTTCGCAGCATTGGTCAGCGTGCGCGGCTTGGTGGTCGAGAACAGCGCCAGGCTGCCGCCCAGCCGGCCGCCATCGAACTTTGCCCCCAGCTCCTTCTGCTTCGACACATAGGGATCGAGCTGCTGCCCGGCGTTGGCCGGTGCCGGCGCGAAGGTCGGCGCGGTGTCGCCCTGGGTCAGGCCTTCGACGTAGTTGCCGTACAGCGAGAGCTGCTTGCCGAGCTTGTAGACCACGCCCAGCATCGGGCTGGTGCGCGAATGGTCGTAGCTGCCGGTCTCGACGCCGGTGCCGTAGGCATAGTCGGTGATCTTGTAGTTCTGGCGGCGCAGGCCGAGCGTCACCAGCAGCTGGTCGTCGAGCAGCGACAGCGTGTCGCCGATCGCGAAGCTGGTCAGCAGCGCGCGGTTGGTCAGGCCGGGCGCCGCGAGGTCGCCGCCGGCACCGGCGCTCTGGCCCCAGGCCGGCTCGGGATACTGCGTCGGCGTGTACAGGTTGGTCGGCAGCAAGGTGCCGAAGTCGAACTTGTAGGCGTTCTTCTTTTTCAGCCGGAACGCCGAGTACGAGGCCACCCAATCATGGCCGACCGGCCCGGTGCGCAGCTTGCCGCGCAGGCCCAGCTCGCCGGTGTCGACGCTGTCTTCGCGCGCGTTGTCGAAGCGGTAGGTGTAGCCGTCGCCGTTGTTCGCGGTGAGGGTCGGATTGGCCAGCGAGTTCGATTCGTCGCTGCGGCGCAGGCCGTAGGCGAGCCAGGCGGTCACGTCGGGGCCGATGTCGAATTCGCCGCGCAGCGTGCCGAACAGGTCGCGTTCGTTGGAATACGACCAGGGCTGCGCAAAGTTCGACGCGCCGTCGGGTGCCGACGGCAGCGCGGTGACGGTACCGGCCAGCGACACGTTCGGCCGCGTGCGCTTCAGGCGGTTGTCCTGGTAGCCGATGTCGCCGGACAGGCGCACGTCGCGGCCGTGCCAATCGAGGCCGACCGCCAGCAGGCCCAGGTCGGACCTTTCGTCGTCGACCGCGCTGCCGCCGTTGCGCCAGGCGGCGTTCACGCGGATGCCGGTCGCGTTGTCCGGGCCGAAGCGACGCGAGATGTCGGCCGCGACGTTCGCCTGTTCCCCGCTCGCGAGGCCTGCGGTCACGCGTGTCAGCGGCTCGTTGGTGGCCCGCTTGGGCAGCAGGTTGATCGATCCGCCCAGGCCGCCGCCGCCCGGGTTGGCGCCGGTCAGGAAGGCCGATGCCCCGCGCAGCACCTCGACGCGCTCGAACAGCTCGGTGGCGATGTACTGGCGCGGCAGCAGGCTGTACAGGCCGTTGTAGGCGACGTCGTCCGAACTCAGGATGAAGCCGCGCAGGAAGTACGCCTCCTGGAAGTTGCCGAAACCGCGCGCCATGCGCACGCCGCTGTCGTTCTGCAGCACCTCGCCGACGCTGCGCGCCTGGCGGTCCTGGATCAGCTCGTTGGTGTAGCTGGTGATGCCGACCGGCGTCTCCATGTTGTCGCGCGTGCCGAGGACGCCGGCGCGTCCGCCGCGTGCCACCTGGCCGCCGGCATACGGCTTCGACAGGCCGGCGGCCGAGGCGTCGGCGCTGGCGTTGACGGTCACGGCCGGCAGCGTCGTGACC
>NZ_JBFUEB010000104.1:0-21737 GCF_056404395.1 Rhizobacter sp. P2_D12
GCCTGCGGTGGTGGCTGCGCCCCGGCCGGCCCCGCCGCCACCGGCACCACCGCCGCCGGCACCAGTCGTCCGGCAGACCGCGCGCGACAACAACAGCGAGCCGCCGCCCTGGCTCGACGCACCCTTCGACGACGAACCTTCCGGGGCTTCCGAGCCGATGCCGGAGCCCGACGACATGCCGGCGCCTGCCGCCATCCCGGTGCCGATGGCCGCGCCGGCCGTGCCGGCGTTCGAACGCACCCCGCTCGGCGACCGCTGGAACGAGGTCGTCACGCAGATGGTGCAGGCCAACAGCATCGGCGCGCTGGTGCGCGAACTCGCGCTGCAAGGCCAGTGCGTCGCGATCGCCGAGCAGGGGGCCGAAGCCGTGTGGCGCCTGCGCGTCGAACGCGAGACCTTGCGCGCCGACGTACAGCGCACCAAGCTGCAGGCGGCGCTGGCCGCGCTGCTGGGCCGGCCGGCGCGCATCGACGTCGAGCCCGGCGTGGCGGCCGATTCGCCCGCGTTGCGCGCCGCCGCCGAGCGGGCCCGCCGCCAGGCCGAGGCCGAGCAGATCATCCACAACGACCCGCTGGTGCAGGCGCTGATGCAGCAGTTCAAGACCGCCCGCATCGTGCCCGGCTCGGTCAAACCCCACTGAAACCCGAGGACCCCTCACCATGATGAAGAACCAACTCGCCGGCATGATGAAGCAGGCGCAGCAGATGCAGGAGAACCTGAAGAAGGCCCAGGCGGAACTGGCCAACATCGAGGTCGAGGGCCAGTCCGGCGCCGGGCTGGTGAAGGTCACGATGACCTGCGCGAAAGAGGTCAAGCGCGTCACCATCGACCCGAGCTTGCTGGCCGACGACAAGGACATGCTCGAAGACCTGGTGGCCGCGGCCTTCAACGACGCGACGCGCCGTGCCGACGAGGTGTCGGCCGAGAAGATGGGCAAGCTGACGGCCGGCATGCCGCTGCCGCCCGGCATGAAGTTCCCCTTCTGACCCGTGGCCGAACCCGCGCTCGACGGACTGATCGAAGCCTTGCGGCGCCTGCCCGGTGTCGGGCAGAAGTCCGCGCAGCGCATGGCCTTCCACCTGCTGCAGCACGACCGCGACGGCGCGGCGCGCATCGCCGCATCTCTGCAGCAGGCGGTGGCCAACGTGCGCCACTGCGAGCGCTGCCACACCTTCACCGAAAGCGCGGTCTGCAGCACCTGCTCGGATGACCGGCGCGACGCGCGGCTGCTGTGCGTCGTCGAGACGCCGGCCGACCAGGCGGCGCTCGAGCGCACCGGCAGCTACAAGGGGCTGTATTTCGTGCTGATGGGCAAGCTGAGCCCGCTCGATGGCGTCGGGGCGCGCGACATCGGGCTGGCACAGCTGATCGACCGGGCCACCGATGGCACGGTCGACGAGGTGATCGTCGCGACCAACTTCACCGCCGAGGGCGAGGCCACGGCGCATGTCATCGGCGAGACGCTGAAGTCGCGCGACCTGCGGGTCACGCGGCTGGCGCGCGGGGTGCCGATCGGCAGCGAGCTCGAGTACGTGGACCTGGGCACGATCGCCCACGCGTTGAGCGAGCGGCGCTGACCATCATCATTTCCCGTCCAGGGTGAACGGGGAGAGAGTCAGCGCTTCGCGGTGCGCACAGGCCGCTTGGCCACCACGTGTTTCGCGCGCGTCGCCTTCCCGGCCGTGCGCACGGCCGGCTTGCGCGCCGTCGTCTTGTTGGCCACGAACACGTAGATCGTCTGCCCCGGCTTGAACTCGGCCGCAGCGTGCGTCTTGTTCCACAGCGCTACCTGCGCGGCGCTCACGCGGTAGCGCCGGGCCACCGTGGCCACGCTGTCGCGCTTGCCGGCCTTCAGCGCCACCCGGCGCAGCGGCGGCGTCTCGGACAGCAGCGACATCGTCGCGTTGTCGGCCAGGTGCTCCGAGACGTCCGTCGTGCGGCTCTCGGCGCGCGGCACCAGCAGCGTCGAGCCGGCCTTCACCAGCATGCGCGGCGGGATGTTGTTGACCTCGCGCAGGTCGCCTTCGTCCATGCCGACCAGCTTGGCCGCATCGGCCGCGCGCAGCGTGCGCGGCGCCACCCAGGCCGTCCACGTGGCCAGCGGCCCACGGTGATCGCCGATGTTGCGCACGAACTGGCTCGCGTTGTCGTAGGGCAGCAGCAGCTGGGGCGTGCCGGCGGCCAGGATCACCGGCCGGTTCATCTGCGGGTTCAGCGTCATGAACTCGTCGTGCGACACGCCGGCCAGCCGCACCGCCAGCGCCACGTCGATGTCGCGCTCGATCGGCACGCTGAGGAAGTACGGGTGGTTGTCCAGCGACGGCAGCGCCAGCAGGTAGGTCTCGGGGTGCAGCACGATGTTCTTCACCGCCTGCAGCTTGGGCACGTAGTACGCCGTCTCGTTCGGCATGCGCAGGCTCAGGTAGTCGGTCGGCTTGCCGGCGCGCCGGTTGCGCGCGATCGCCCGCTGCACGTTGCCTTCGCCCCAGTTGTAGGCCGCGAGCGCCAGGTGCCAGTCGCCGAACATGTCGTGCAGGCGGCCGAGGTAGTCGAGCGCGGCACGGGTCGAGTCGAGCACCGAGCGCCGGTCGTCGCGGAACACGTTCTGCTTCAGCGAGAAGGTGCTGCCGGTGGCCGGCATGAACTGCCACATGCCCGAGGCCTTGGCCGACGACACCGCCTGCGGGTTGAACGCGCTCTCGACGAAGGGCAGCAGCGCCAGCTCGGTCGGCATGCCGCGGCGCTCGACCTCCTCGACGATGTGGAACAGGTAGCGGCTGCCGCGCTCGGTCATGCGCTGCACGTAGTCGGGCCGCGATGCATACCAGCGCTCGGCCGAGCGCACCAGCTCGGTGTCGAGGTCGGGCATCGCATAGCCGTGGCGCACGCGCGACCACAGGTCGATGGTGGCGGTAGGCGCGTTCAGGTCGACCTTCTCCTCCGGACGCAACGGGTCGATCGGCGCGGCCACGGCCGGGCCCTCGGCGACCGCGGTGGCTTCGGGTGCGGAGGCTGCCGAGGCCGCCGCCATCGGTGCGCTCGCCGCATCGGCGGGTGCCGACGCGGCAGACGCCACCGCGGGAGCGCCGGCGTCGACGGTCGCACAGGCAGCCAGCACGCTCACCAGGGCCAGCAGGCCCAGGCCGCAGGTGCGTCGCAACAGGTACTTCGGGAGGATCATCGGAACTCGTTCTTCCATTGGCGGAGTGCGGCCAGCACGTCGACTTCGTCGTCGCGCCGGGCGCCATGGGTGGCGGCAGCCGCGGCCACCTCGGGTTGCGCACAGCGCATGAAAGGATTGATGCGGCGCTCCAGGCCGATCGAGCTGGGCAGCGTCGCCCGGCCCTCGGCACGCAGCGCCTCGCAGCGCACACTGTAGTCTCGCAGGTCGCGGTTGCCCGGCTCCACGGCGCGCGCGAACTTCAGGTTGGATAGCGTGTATTCGTGCGCACAGCACACGCGCGTGTCGCCCGGCAGTTCCGCCAGGCGCGACAGCGAGCGGTGCATCTGCGCCGGCGTGCCCTCGAACAGCCGGCCGCAGCCGCCGGAGAACAGCGTGTCGCCGCAGAACAGCAGGGGGGCCTCGGCGTCGCCCGCCGCGTGGAAGTAGGCGATGTGCCCGGCGGTGTGGCCCGGCACGTCGATCACGTCGAAGCGCAGGCCGTTCCACTCGATCGATTCGCCGTCGCGCAGCGGGGTGCAGGGCTGCGGGATCTGCTCGCGCGCCGGGCCGTGGACGGGGCCCTGCAGCCGCGGCCTCAGGGCATCGATGCCGCCGACGTGGTCGCCATGGTGATGGGTCACTAGAATCGCCGACAGCCTCAGGCCCTGGGCGTCCAGCGCTTGCTCCACCGGTGCCGATTCCCCCGGATCGACGACGAGTGCCTGCCGGCCATCGTGAAGCATCCAGATGTAGTTATCGGCGAAGGCTGGCAGGGCAAGCAGTTTCATGACACAAGTCGGCGGGATTATAGGTTTGGCCCAGTGGCTGAAGACCCCCCCGGGCCGCTACCTGCTGGCCTGGGAGCAGGCCCAGCTGGACCGCGCCGTGGCCGACGTGTTCGGCTTCCACGCCGTGCAACTGGGGCTGCCGGAACTCGAGGGCCTGCGGGCCAACCGCATGCCGCACCGCTGGATCGCCCTCGACGCGCAAGGGGAGGTGGTGGAGGCCGATCCGGCGGCCGAAGTTCCGTCGGACAAGCCCGGGCCGGCGCGAGTGGCCGTCGTGCTGCGCTGCGATTTCGATGCGCTGCCCTTCGACACGCAGAGCCTGGACCTGGTGGTGATGCCGCACACGCTGGAGCTGTCGCGCGACCCGCACCTGGCGCTGGGCGAGGTCGACCGCGTGCTGATGCCCGAGGGCCGCGTCGTCATCATCGGCTTCAACCCGACCAGCCTGTGGGGCCTGCGCCAGCGCCTCGGTCGGCTGCTGCGCTACATCGGCATCAGGCGCCATGCGCCGCTGTTCCTGCCGAGTGCCGGCGAGTTCCTCGGCTACTGGCGGCTGCGCGACTGGCTGCGCCTGCTCAGCTTCGAGGTGCAGGGCGGGCGTTTCGGCTGTTATCGTCCACCCCTCAAGACCGACGCGTGGCTGTCGCGCTACGAGTGGACCGAACGCATCGGCGAGCGCTGGTGGCCGGTGCTCGGCAGCGTGTATTCGCTGGTGGCCGTCAAGCGCGTGCGCGGCATGCGCCTGGTGGGCCTGGTGCGCCAGCAGCGCGTGTCGGCCAGCCCGGCCACCGCGGCGGTCAGCCACCGCATCCATTCCTCCAGCGACCCTTCATGACGAGCGACATCACCGCAGCCCCCCTGGTCAAGCGACCGCAGGTCACCATCTACACCGACGGCGCCTGCAAGGGCAACCCGGGCCCCGGCGGCTGGGGCGCGTGGCTGCGCACCGGCGAGCACGAGAAAGAGATGTTCGGCGGCGAGCGCCAGACCACCAACAACCGCATGGAGCTGACGGCGGTGATCGAGGCGCTGGCCTCGCTCAAGCGCACCTGCGACGTGCTGATCTACACCGACAGCGAGTACGTGCGCAAGGGCATCACCGAGTGGATCCACGGCTGGAAGACGCGCGGCTGGAAGACGGCCGACAAGAAGCCGGTGAAGAACGCCGAGCTGTGGCAGCGGCTGGATGGCTTGCGCAACATGCACCACGTGGAGTGGCGCTGGGTGAAGGGGCATGCGGGCGACCCCGGGAATGAGCGGGCAGATCAGCTCGCCAACAAGGGCGTCGAGAGCGTCAGGTAAGGCCGTCGAACGGCAATACCTCGACCACGGTCCCGGCCGCCACGTCGCCCTGCGCATGCGGCAACACGACGAGCCCGTTCGCCTCGCTCATGCTGCGCAACACCCCCGAGCCCTGCGACCCGGTGATCGCCACCTGCCATGCGCCGCCGGCATCGCGCGACACGATGCCGCGCTGGTACTCGGTGCGCCCCGGCCGCTTGCGGATCGTCGTGGTGCAGGCGGCCTGCAGCATCGGCAGCGGCTCGGCCTTCGCGCCCGACATCGCCAGCAGCGCGTCGCGCACGAAGGTGTAGAACGCCACCATCACCGCCACCGGGTTGCCCGGCAGCCCGAACAGCACCGCCTCGCGCCCCCGGCTCGCCAGCCGGCCCAGCGCCATCGGGCGGCCGGGCCGCATCGCGACGCGCCAGAACAGCACCTCGCCCAGCCGCGACACCACGGTGCGCGTGTGATCGGCCTCGCCGACGCTGACGCCGCCCGACGTGATGACCACGTCGGCGTTCTCGGCCGCACGGCGCAGCGAGGCCTCGAGCGCGGCCGGGTCGTCGCGCACGATGCCCAGGTCGAGCACCTCGACATCGAGCCGGCGCAGCATGCCCCACAGCGTGTAGCGGTTGCTGTCGTAGACGCAGCCGGCATCCAGCGGCTCGCCGACCGAGCGCAGCTCGTTGCCGGTCGAGAAGAAGGCCACCCGCAGGCGGCGCCGCACCGGCACCTCGCCGCGCCCCAGCGAGGCCAGCAGCCCCAGGTCGGCCGGACGCAGCCGGCGCCCGGCCTGCAGCGCGATGCTGCCGAGCGCCAGGTCTTCGCCCGCGAGCCGCTTGTTGGCGCCCGGCTTCACCGACCCGGCCGGCACGGTGATGCGGTCGCCGTCGACCTGCACGAATTCTTGCGGCACCACGGTGTCGAGGCCGGGCGGCATCACCGCGCCGGTCATGATGCGCACGCAGTGGCCGGCCGGCGCCTCGTGGCGCAGCGCCTGGCCCGCAAGGCCGGTGCCGGCGACGATGAAGCTGGCGGCCGCGTCGGCACGCAGTTCGTCGCCGCGCAGCGCATAGCCGTCCATCGCCGAGTTGTCGTGCGCCGGCACGTCCAGCGTCGACACGATGTCCTGGGCCAGCACGCGGTCGAGGCTGGCGCGCAGCGACAGGTGCTCGACCGCCTGCACGCGCGGCAGCATGCGGGCGATGAAGGCGCGCGCCACGTCGACCGGCAGGTCGTCGGCGTCGTAGCCTTCCAGCCCGCGGGCCAGTTCGTTCAAGGTGGGCATGGGAGCGAAGGGGTTCAGCGCGCGGGCAAGGCCAGCGACATCAGGTCCTTGTCATGGTACTGGCCCTCGAGCTTGAGCGCGTGCTTCAGCGTGCCGTAGCGCTCGAAACCGGCCCCGGCATACAGCCGCACCGCGCGCCGGTTGGTCGACGTGACCGACAGCGTCAGCAGCTCGATGCCGTCGGCGGCACGCGCCTGCTCGATGCAGGCGTCGAGCAGCGCGCGGCCGACGCCGCGGCCCGAGGCACGCTCGCGCACCATCATGCCGATGATGTGGCCGATGTGGCGCACCTTGGTGCGGTTCTCGCGCTCGCAGCTGATGGCGCCCAGCAGCTGGCCATCGGCCCAGGCGCCGAGCGTGAACTGGCCGCTGCCGGCCGGGCCGGGGCCCAGGCGCGGCGCGTACACGTCGGCCGGCTTGCGCGATTCGGTGGCGGCGTCGGACGTGAAGGCGTCGGGGCAGGCGTGCAGCATCTCGTCGCGCAAGGCCTTGTAGGCCGGCAGGTCGGCCAGCCCGAGGGCGCGGATCACCAGCAGGTCAGGGGCGACGGGGTGGTCGGAGGCGGTCGAGGTCATCGAGCGTGTTCGCATTGGCAAAGGCGTCGGGTTCGTCGAACACCACCTCGACGCGGTGCCGCTGGGCGGTCCATGTCGAGATGCGGCGTTCGCCGGACTGCAGGTACTGCCGCAGGCTGTCCTTCACGCCGGCGTGCATCAGGCAGAAGGTGGGCTGCAGCCGGAGGCTATCACCGTCGCGGGTCGCCGCGACCGCCAATTCGGCGCCGGCCGCTTCCAGCGCATCGGCCAGGCGCGCCACCAGGTCGACCGGGAAATGCGGCGTGTCGCAGGGCACGGTGGCGAGCCACGGGGTCTTGCAATGGTCCAGGCCGGCCAGGAAGCCGGCCAGCGGCCCGGAATAGTCCGGCAGGCCGGGCAGGGCGTCGGGCCACACCGGCACGCCGAGGGCCGCATAGTCGGCCAGGTGGCGGTTGGCGCTGAGCATCGTGCGGCCCACCTGCGGCGCGAGCCGCTGCAGCGCATGCCGGGCCAGCGTGGTGTCGCCGTAGCGCTGCAGTCCCTTGTCCAGCCCTCCCATCCGGCGGCCTTGGCCGCCCGCGAGGACCAGGCCGGTGACCAGCGCCGGGTTCATCCGCCGATGTAGTGCATCTCGACGCGCCGCTCGGCAGCTTGCCCCGGTGCGGCGGGTTGCGCCTGGCTGCGCAGCTCGGAATAGCGGTCGGTGCGCTGGTTCCAGACCAGCCCGATCGCCGCGGCGATCTCCTCGTCGCTGCGCCCGTTGCGCAGCAGGGCGCGCAGGTCGTGGCCGCGGTGCGCGAACAGGCACAGGTAGAGCTTGCCCTCGGTCGACAGCCGGGCGCGGTTGCAGTCGCGGCAGAACGCCTGCGTGACGCTGGAAATCACGCCGATCTCGCCGCCGCCGTCGGCATAGCGCCAGCGCTGCGCGGTCTCGCCGCTTTGCTGCGCGGCCAGCGGCACGAGTTCGAACTCGCGGCCGATGCGCTCGACCACCTCGGCCGACGGCAGCACCTCGTCCATGCGCCAGCCGTTGGTGGCACCGACGTCCATGTACTCGATGAAGCGCAGCACGGCCGGCGTGTGGCGGAAGTGGCGCGCCATCGGCAGGATCTGCTCGTCGTTGGTGCCGCGCTTGACCACCATGTTGACCTTGATCGGGCCCAGGCCCACGCGCTGCGCCGCATCGATGCCGGCCAGCACCTCGGCGACCGGGAAGTCGGCGTCGTTCATGCGCCGGAACACCGTGTCGTCCAGCGCATCCAGGCTCACCGTGACGCGCTGCAGGCCGGCATCCTTCAGCGCCTGCGCCTTGCGTGCGAGCACCGAGCCGTTGGTGGTGAGCGTCAGGTCGAGCGGCGTGCCGTCGGGCGTGCGCAGCCGCGCCAGCATCTCGACCAGGCGTTCGAGGTTCTTGCGCAGCAGCGGCTCGCCGCCGGTCAGGCGGATCTTGCGCACGCCGTGCGCGACGAACTGCGTGGCCAGGCGCGCGATCTCCTCGAAGCTCAGCAGCGAGCTGTGCGGCAGGAAGGTGTAGTCCTTGTCGAAGACGTCCTTCGGCATGCAGTAGCTGCAGCGGAAGTTGCATCGGTCGGTGACCGAGATGCGCAGGTCGTGCAACGGGCGGCCGAGCGTGTCGCTCAACAGGCCGTTCGGTGCCGCCGCGCGCACGGGCACGATCGGCACGCTGGACGCGTAGCGGTGGTCTGCGAGCGGGATGACTTTCTCGGCCATGCGCGGATTGTGCCCGTCCGGTCGCTGTCGGATGGGATCAGGGCGATTGCCGGGTCAGGACTTGACGGCGGCCGGCGCCGGCTTGCGGCGCGTCTTGTGCGAGGCCTTCTTCGCGGCGGGCGCGGCCGCTGCCGGCTCGGCGATGGCCTCGGCCGTCGCTTCTTCGCCCGGCTGCGCGGCCCGGCGTGCGCCGGTGAAGCGCTTGGCCCAGTAGGCGAAGCGCATGTCCTCGACGCGCACCTCGCCGCCCGGCTTGGGCGCGTGGATGAACTTGCCTTCGCCGATGTAGATGCCGACGTGCGAGAAGGTGCGGCGCAGCGTGTTGAAGAACACCAGGTCGCCGGGCTTCAGGTCGTCGCGCTTGACGGCCAGCAGGCCCTTGGCGCGGGCCTGCTCGTCGGCGCGCCGGGGCAGCACGAGGCCCAGGCTGCTTTCGAAGATGTGGCGCGTGAAGCCGCTGCAGTCGAAGCCCGAATCGGCGTCGGTGCCGCCGCGGCGGTAGGGCACGCCCAGGAAGTTCATCGCCGTCAGCACCATGTCGGACGCGGTTTCGCGGACCTGCTGCGTGAAGGTGCCGGGCGCCGGCTCGGCGGGCGGCGCCGCGGCCGGCGTGGCGGCTGCGCCGGCCGGGTCGATCAGGCCCTTGTCGGCCAGCAGCCTCGCGACTGGATCCGACGGGGCGGTGGAGAGGGCAGAGAGCGAGCCGGTGGGCGTCGGCATCTCGGGGGCTGCCAGCGCGGGGCCGCAGGCAAGCACGGCGGTTGCCAGTGCACAGCGGACGACGGACGACTTGGCATACCTCAACATGGCGCGCAGCATAACGGCAGACCTTGTCGTGCGTCAACGCTGAAAGTCCTTTGAAAACCGGCACTTAGCACGTTCTTTTGAGGCTTCTTCTTGGTTTCTCCCGGGTTGTTTCCGAGGTGTTTCTGTGGTGTAAGAGGAGGCAACAGCCAACGCCGCCAGGAGACTCCCCGAATGCAGACCTACAGCGACTTCCACGCCCGCTCGCTGAGCGACCGCGACGGGTTCTGGACCGAACAGGCCCGGCTGATCGACTGGGAGCGGCCGTTCGAGCAGGTCTGCGACTACAGCCACCCGCCGTTCGCGCGCTGGTTCGTCGACGGGCGGACCAACCTGTGCCACAACGCGGTCGACCGCCACCTGGCCGCGCGCGCCGACCAGGACGCGCTGATCTACGTCTCCAGCGAGACCGGCGAGGAGCGCCGCTACAGCTTCCGCGCACTGCATGCCGAGGTGCAGCGCATGGCGGCCATTCTGCTGTCGCTGGGGGTGAAGCAGGGCGACCGCGTGCTGATCTACCTGCCGATGATCCCGGAGGCGGCGTTCGCGATGCTGGCCTGCGCGCGCATCGGCGCGATCCATTCGGTGGTGTTCGGCGGTTTTGCGAGCGTCAGCCTGGCCAGCCGCATCGACGATGCGCAGCCGGTGCTGATCGTCAGTGCCGACGCCGGCAGCCGCGGCGGCAAGGTGGTGGCGTACAAGCCGCTGCTCGACGAGGCCATGCGCCTGGCCGCGCACCCGGTGCCGCGGGTGCTGATGATCGACCGCGGCCTGGCGAGCCTGCAGATGCAGGACGGCCGCGACGCGTCGTACAGCGCGCTGCGCGCGGCGCATTTCGATGCGGTCGTGCCCTGCACCTGGGTGCAGTCCACCGACCCGAGCTACACCCTCTACACCAGCGGCACCACCGGCCGGCCCAAGGGCGTGCAGCGCGACACCGGCGGCTACGCGGTGGCGCTGGCCGCCAGCATGCGGCACATCTACCAGGGGCAGGCCGGCGAAACCTACTTCTGCACCAGCGACATCGGCTGGGTGGTCGGCCACAGCTACATCGTCTACGGGCCGCTGATCGCCGGCATGGCGACGCTGATGTACGAGGGCCTGCCGATCCGCCCGGACGCGGCCATCTGGTGGAGCCTGGTCGAGAAGTACCGCGTCAGCGTGATGTTCAGCTCGCCGACCGCGGTGCGGGTGCTGAAGAAGCACGATCCTGCGAACCTGCGCAAGCACGACCTGTCCAGCCTGCGCGCCCTGTTCCTGGCCGGCGAACCGCTGGACGAACCGACGGCGCACTGGATCGCCGAGGCCTTGGGCAAGCCGGTGATCGACAACTACTGGCAGACGGAGACCGGTTGGCCGATCCTGAGCATCGCCAACGGCGTCGAGCCGGCGGCCGGCAAGTTCGGCAGCCCGGGCGTCGCGATGTACGGCTACGACGTGAAGCTGGTCGACGAGGCCAGCGGCGAGGAACTGGTGCGACCGAACGAGAAGGGCGTGCTGGTCATCGAAGGCCCGCTGCCGCCGGGCTGCATGCAGACGGTGTGGCGCGACGACGCGCGCTTCGTCGAGACCTACTGGAAGACGATCCCCGGCCGGATGGTCTACAGCACCTTCGACTGGGGCGTGCGCGACGCGGACGGCTTCTTCTTCATCCTCGGCCGCACCGACGACGTGATCAACGTGGCCGGCCACCGGCTGGGCACGCGCGAGATCGAGGAGAGCATCTCGGGCCACCCGGCCGTGGCCGAGGTGGCGGTGGTGGGCGTGGCCGATGCGCTGAAGGGGCAGGCGGCGATGGCCTTCGTCGTGCTGCGCGACGCGGGGCAGGCGGGCGACGACGCGTCGCGCCTGCGGCTGGAAGGCGAGGTGATGAAGACGGTGGAGCAGGGCCTGGGCGCGATCGCCCGGCCGTCACGCGTGCACTTCGTCAACGCCTTGCCGAAGACGCGCTCCGGCAAGCTGCTGCGCCGTGCCATCCAGGCGGTTTGCGAGCACCGCGACCCTGGCGATCTGACGACGATCGAGGATCCGACTGCGCTGCAGCAGATCCGCGACCGCCTCTCGTGACTACAGCACCTCGGACGCGAAGTCGGCGAGCCGGGAACGCTCGCCGCGGGCCAGGGTGACATGCCCCGAATGCGGCCAGCCCTTGAACCGGTCGACCGCGAACGTCAGCCCCGAGCTGCCCTCGGTCAGGTAGGGCGTGTCGATCTGCGCCAGGTTGCCCAGGCAGACGATCTTGGTGCCCGGCCCGGCGCGCGTGATCAGCGTCTTCATCTGCTTGGGCGTCAGGTTCTGCGCCTCGTCGATGATGACGAACTTGTTCAGGAAGGTGCGCCCGCGCATGAAGTTCAGGCTCTTGATCTTGATCTTGCTGCGCACCAGGTCGTTGGTGGCCGCGCGGCCCCATTCGCCGGCCGCGCCGTCGGTCTTGGACAGCACCTCGAGGTTGTCGTCCAGCGCACCCATCCACGGCGACATCTTCTCTTCCTCGGTGCCCGGCAGGAAACCGATGTCTTCACCCACCGGCACGGTGACGCGCGTGACGATGATCTCGGTGTAGCGCCGGTCGTCCATCACCTGCGACAGCCCGGCGGCCAGCGTCATCAGGGTCTTGCCGGTGCCTGCCGTGCCGGTCAGCGTGATGAAGTCGCACTCCGGGTCCATCAGCAGGTTGAGCGCGAAGTTCTGCTCGCGGTTGCGCGCCGTCACGCCCCACACCGCGTTCTTCTGGTGGGTGTACTCGCGCAGCGTGCGCAGCACGGCGGTCTTGCCGGTGATCTCGGTGACCTTGGCGTACAGCGGCGCGGCGCCGGGAGCCTCGAGGTAGACGAACTGGTTCACCAGCAGCGCCGGCACCATCGGGCCGCTGATGCGGTAGTAGGTGAGGCCACCCTGGTTCCAGCTTTCCATGGTCTTGCCATGGCGGTCCCAGAAGTCGTTGGGCAGCGCCAGCACGCCGGTGTAGAGCAGGTCGCCGTCGTCCAGCGTCTTGTCGTTGGTGTAGTCCTCGGCGGCCAGGCCCAGTGCCCGCGCCTTGATGCGCATGTTGATGTCCTTGGACACCAGCACCACCTCGCGGCCCTGCTGCTGGTCGCGCAGCGCCTGCACCACGCCCAGGATCTGGTTGTCGGCCTTGCCTTGCGGCAGGCCCTGGGGCAGCGTCACGTTGACCAGCGTGGTCTGGAAGAACAGCTTGCCGCCGGCTTCGCGGTGGCCGGTGGCGGCCAGCGACAGGCCTTCGGCCATGTCGCGGCCCGGCTGCTCGGACAGGCTGCCTGCCAGGGCGTCGAGGTCGCGGCTGACCTGGCGTGCGTTGCGCGCCACTTCCGACATGCCCTTCTTGTGGTCGTCCAGCTCCTCCAGCGTGATCATCGGGAGGTAGACGTCATGTTCCTCGAAGCGGAACAGGCAGGTCGGGTCGTGCATCAGCACGTTGGTGTCGAGCACGAAGAGCTTGGCCGGGCCGGTGCCGCGCGGCTTGCGCGGCTTGGGTTCGGGGGCGCTGCGGCGCGCGACGGCGGGCGGGGCCACCGGGGCGACAGCCTTCGCGACGGCCACCGGCGCGGCCTCATGCGGTGTTTCCAGCAGGTCGAGCACGGCCGGCGAGGCCGGTTCTTCGCTGCGCTGTTTCTGCGTCCGTTTGCCTGGTTTGGGAGCGGCCTGGGATTCGTAGTCGGCGGGGGTCAGGAGGGCGGCACGTTTGGCAGGCGGCTTGGGCAGTGGCATGTGTGTGTTTCAGGTGGCTTTGGGAAATCAAGAAGCAAAAAAGCCGCGCGGTCACCCGAGCGGCTTGTTGGCTGGCAGTCTGGATTCACAACTCACAGGCATGAACCCATTATGCACATCCCCGGTGTCACCTCAACATGACTGACGCCGGCGTGGTATTTCGGCGGCTTTGCCAGATATGTGCGCGTCGGGGGTTCAGGCCTTCTTGAGCCCCTTGACGGCCTTCAGCACCTCGTCGACGTGGCCGGCGACCTTGATGCCGCGCCACTCGGCGCGCAGCACGCCGGCGCCGTCGATCAGGAAGGTGCTGCGCTCGATGCCCTTGACCTTCTTGCCGTACATGATCTTGTTCTTGACGACGCCGAACATGTGGCAGAGCTTTTCTTCGGTGTCGGCGATCAGCTCGAAGGGCAGCTCGAGGTTCTGCTTGAACTTGTCGTGCGAGCTCATGTTGTCGCGCGAAACACCAAAAACCACCGCACCGGCCTTGACGAAATCCTTGTGCCGATCGCGGAACTGCATGGCCTCAGTGGTACAACCGGGCGTGTTGTCCTTCGGGTAGAAATAGAGGACGACGATCTGCCCCGCGAAGGCGGCGGGCGTGAACTTCACGCCACCGGTTGCGAGCGCTTCAAATTCCGGGAGGGGTTTGTTGAGGGCTGGCGTCATGAAGAATTCTGGGGGAGTGGCGCCCCGGAAGGCGTAGCCGTAGATTATAAGGCCACGGCTATTGCTCCCCCAATGGCCATCAGCCTTCGAGCAGCAGCGCGAGCACCGCGCGGCGTCCTTCGGAAACCAGCACGTTGTAGGTGCGGCAGGCGGCGCCGGTGTCCATGGTTTCCATGCCGATGCGGCGTTCGATCAGCGGGCGCATCAGCGCCGCCGGCGGAAAGCGCAACCGGTTGCCGCTGCCGAAGATCACCAGCTCGGGCGACAGCTGCGCGATCGCGCTGAAATGCTCGGCGCTGAGGTCCTCGAAGCGCTCGACTTTCCATTCGACGACCTCGCCCTGCCACGGCACCATGATGCTCTGGCGGTGCACGACGCCATTGACGGACACCGCCCCCGGGATCAGGCCGGAGATGGCGTTGACGCCTTCGATGCGGTCGGGTTGGAGTTTCATGGGCGTGTCGATCAGGCGAATTGTGGTTCCGTGGGCGCCATATCTTGTCACGATGGGGGGATCGAAAAAAGCGATGGGACATTGGGCCCTCGATGACCACTCAGTGCCAACCCGCGGGCCGCGATGACGTGGCGCGAGGCTGGAAAGATCGAGGAAACATCGTGAACCACACGCCGGAGCCTGCGGGCTCGTTCTGCGCGCTCACCGCGGCCTTGCTGGCGTTGCCAGGTGTGCAATCGCTCGGCGGGCCCCTCGACCAGGACCCGCATCGATGCGCCGTGGACGTGGAGGGCGTCGCGTTCGCCGTCGAAGCGGTGGGAGACGCGATCCGGGTCCTTTGCTGTCTCGGCACCGTGCCGTCGGAATGCGCCAGGGAGGCATTGATCCGTCTGCTGGAGGTCAATTTCGTGCTGGCGGCCAGTGCGCAATCGGCAAGGCTCGGCATCGACCCGGCATCGGACCAGGTGGTCTACCTTTTCGATGCGCCCCGCTGGCAGGTCACCGCAGCATCACTCGCAGCGGCGCTGCGGGCCAGTGCGGAACGGGCGCGGCATTGGCAAGCATCGCAGTGGAATGACGAGTCGCCGTGCTCGATCATTGCCGGGTCGGATGCGCTGCTTCGCAAGGCCTGAGGATCACATCTCGCATGCGAGCCCTCATTTGGCGTCGTCTCGGCTGGCAAGGTGCCCAGGAGTTGCCGCCGTTGGCCCAGGATGTCCAGGTCGACGTCGAGCATGCGCTGCAGTCGGGCGGGGTGGACGCTGCGTCCGATACGCAGAGGGCATCCAGCGCGTTGGAGAACGCCGCGGGCCAGCTCGTCGATCCTGAGGTGCGCGTGCGGGCACGGGTTGCTCGCGAGAAGTCGTGCGTGGCGATTCACCGTGCCATCGAGTTGTTGCTGGAGGCGCATGCCGGCGTCGCCGTGGACGATCTGGCACGACACTATGTCGAATCGGTCCTGGCCAAGGAAGAGTTCGGCGTGGATGCCGTCGAGCCATTCCTGCTGGCGCTGGATCGAGCGGTGACCGGGCTCGAGCATGCCGGAGGGGACAGCTACGACCTCGCGCAGCATGCGCGCGCGCATCTTCAAACCATCATTGATGCCGGCGATGCGGCGGAGAACGTCGACAGGGTGTACGCCGTTGCCGCCGCGACGGTCCAGGGTGACAGCGGTGACTGGCCCTGCACCGAAGCGGAAACTCGCCAGTTGATGAAGCTGGCAACGCGCCATGCGAAACGCGGCGAGTTCAAACAACTGGAGCCTCTGCTCCAGCGAATCGTGGCAGCACATCGAGATGCCGGCGTTGCGGCCCTGGCGCAGTGGGTGCAAAGACAGTTGGTGACCTGTCAGCTCAACGGCGATACCGGCGATCAACCCGAGTTGAAGGTGCTCGGCGCTCTGCTGAGCAAGGTCAGGATGCAGGGCGTCCTGCAGAAACTCTACCCGGCGACGGAAAGCGACACGTCCTCCGAAGAGCCCGGCGCGGAGGCCACGCCGTCGGCGTTCCCGGCCTTGCCTGTGGTTCCTCCGGCGACCAGCTGGGGTGAGTACCTGCCGCTCGGGTTCAGGTTGCTTCTCGCCATGGCCCAGGAGGGTGGGCCTTATCTGGCCGGGCGCGCAGCGGGCGCAGTGGCAACGACTCAGCTCGTCCAGGCGTTGTTCGAAGCAGGTGGCGACGCCACGACGCCAGCCATCGTCCTCTATGGGATGACATCGGTGCTGGCGTTGTTCAACGAGTTCTACTTCGACGCCAGGTTGCGCAACAGGCAGCGATCCGAGATGCCGCATCGGCCGACGTTCATGCCGCTGCGAAAACCGCCTGAGTTGCGATCGGTACGCTTCATCAAGGCTTTCACGCTGGCATCGACACTCTTGGTGCCACCGGCGTTCTTTCTCTTCGGTGTCGCCATCCATGGCAGCGCCGATGGAGCCGGCTTGACGCAGGCCAACGCGACAGTGGGGGCCAACACGACCGATTGCGAGTACCACTTGCCCGTGGACGGCACGCTGGTTGCGTACGCAGCCAGTTGGGCCCTCGCGCCGCTGCAGCTCTTCCTGACCGGCGATCTGGCGCGATTGGGACGTGAGGCTGCCCAACGGGCGTTGCAGAGTCCTGCGACGTCGCCGATCACCTTGGTCTACAAGTTGCCCAACGGGGAGATCCACAAGCTGAGCGACAACGATGTCTTTCGCCTCTACCTCTTGCGCGACTCCAAGTACGTGGGCGCATCCGTTGGCTTCAACTTCGGGTTGAAGTATGCGTTGCCGTCCTTGCATGCGGCGTTCGACAAGGCGCTGTGCTACGCAAGGGCATTGCTGGGGGTTGACTTGGCCAACCCGCTGGGTGGCGCCTTGACGGAGGCGCTCGACGCGGTGATCCCGGCGGTGGCGATGCTGCTGGTGGCACGGTTCCCCGAGGCCTTCGGCCTCGATCCGCAACTCGCCCCCTACGTGACGGCCGTCTACAGTGAACAGAAGGGGCCGTTCCAGGACTGCATGGCCACCTTGCACGACATCGAGCTCGGAACATCGACGCGGTGGTGGACCCAGCGAACCGCCTCGGATGTTCCAGCCTCCCTGGCCTGGATGGCCCGGGAATTGGGCTCCGAAAGCATGGCGAAGGTGATGGAGTTCGTCGGGGCAGTGATGAACGGCGTGGTCGGCGCGCGTCGCGGCAACTGGGGCGCCTACTTGAAGGACCCTCACGGCACGCCAATACCGCGCGGACTCGGGAGCTTCGTGGCGTCGCCTCGCCGTCCGTGGGAAAGAGGGGCCCAGACGGTCCGGGTRCTGAAGCTCATGGAAAGTGCCCTTGAGCAGGGGCTGTACGACACGCCGGTCTAGCCGGAGGCCGTCCTCTGCGGCCAACCACCTGAGGCGCCGGCATGGCCTGCCGCGGTCGTTGGCGTACAGGCGTGTGCGAAAATTTGCCTCCCGCCCCCGCCTCGGAGCCCCCGTTGAAACCCATCGCCAAGTCCAGCAAGCTCGCCAGCGTCTGCTACGACATCCGCGGGCCCGTGCTCGAGAAGGCCCGGCAGATGGAGGAAGAGGGCCAGAAGATCATCAAGCTGAACATCGGCAACCTGGCGGTGTTCGGCCTCGAGCCGCCGGACGAGATCGTGCAGGACATGATCCGCAACCTGCCGCATTCGGCCGGCTACACCGATTCGAAGGGCTTGTTCGCGCCGCGCAAGGCGGTCGTGCACTACACGCAGGAGAAGAACGTCGCCGGTGTCACCGTCGACGACGTCTACCTCGGCAACGGCGCGTCCGAGCTCATCGCGATGAGCATGAACGCGCTGCTCAACGACGGCGACGAGGTGCTGGTGCCCGCGCCCGACTACCCGCTGTGGACCGCCTCGGTCGCGCTGTCCGGCGGCACCGCGGTGCACTACGTCTGCGACGAGCAGAGCGACTGGTACCCCGACATCGCCGACATCAAGGCCAAGATCACGCCGAACACCAAGGCCATCGTCGTCATCAACCCGAACAACCCGACCGGCGCGCTGTACCCCGACAGCCTGCTGCGCGAGATCGTCGACGTCGCCCGCCAGCACCAGCTGATCGTCTTCGCCGACGAGATCTACGACAAGACGCTGTACGACGGCAACACCCACACCAGCATCGCGTCGCTCGCGACCGACGTGCTGTTCGTCACCTTCAATGGCCTGAGCAAGAACTACCGCTCCTGCGGCTACCGCGCCGGCTGGATGGTCGTCTCCGGCGAGAAGCGCCATGCGCGCGACTACATCGAGGGGCTGAACATGCTGGCGTCGATGCGGCTGTGCTCGAACACGCCGGGGCAACTGGCGATCCAGACCGCGCTCGGCGGCTACCAGAGCATCAAGGACCTGGTCGCCCCCGGCGGCCGGCTGTGCCGCCAGCGCGACCTGGCGCACTCGCTGCTCACGCAGATCCCCGGCGTCAGCTGCGTCAAGCCGAAGGCGGCGCTGTACATGTTCCCGCGCCTGGACCCCAAGCTGTACCCGATCGCCGACGACCAGCAGTTCGCCTACGACCTGCTGGCCGACGAGAAGGTGCTGATCGTGCAGGGCACCGGCTTCAACTGGCTGCACCCCGATCACTTCCGGCTGGTCTTCCTGCCCAATTCGGACGACCTGGCCGATGCCATCGGCCGCATCGCGCGCTTCCTCGATCACTACCGCAAGCGTCACTCTCACTAACTCGGCTACTCACCATGACAACACGCAGTGTTGCGGTGGAGGCTCATGTCGCGCAGCGACGTGATGCCGAAACCAAACCCATCCAAGTCGGCTTGCTCGGCCTCGGTACCGTCGGGAGCGGTACCTTCAATGTGTTGCAGCGCAACCAGGAGGAAATTCGGCGTCGTGCCGGCCGCAGCATCCAGATCACGATGGTGGCGGCGCGCAATGTCGAACGCGCGAAGGGCATCGTCGGCGACAGCGCCCGCGTGGTGGCCGATGCGCGCGAGGTCATCGCCAACCCGGCGATCGACATCGTGGTCGAGCTGATCGGCGGCTACGACGTCGCCAAGACGCTGGTGATGGAAGCCATCGCCGCCGGCAAGCACGTGGTCACGGCCAACAAGGCGCTGCTCGCGGTGCACGGCACCGAGATCTTCGCGGCTGCCCATGCCAAGGGCGTGATGGTGGCCTTCGAGGCCGCGGTGGCCGGCGGCATCCCGATCATCAAGTCGCTGCGCGAGGGCCTGTCGGCCAACCGCATCGAATGGATCGCCGGCATCATCAACGGCACCACCAATTTCATCCTGTCCGAGATGCGCGACAAGGGCCTCGACTTCGACGTCGTGCTGAAGGAAGCCCAGCGCCTGGGCTATGCCGAGGCCGACCCGACCTTCGACATCGAAGGCGTCGACGCGGCCCACAAGCTGACCATCATGAGCGCGATCGCCTTCGGCATCCCGGTGCAGTTCGCGCGCGCCTACGTCGAGGGCATCACGAAGCTGCAGGCGGCCGACATCACCTATGCCGAGCAGCTGGGCTACCGCATCAAGCTGCTGGGCATCACGAAGCGGCGCGACGACCTGGGCGGCCACGGCGGCATCGAGCTGCGCGTGCACCCGACGCTGGTGCCGGCCAAGCGGCTGATCGCCAACGTCGAAGGCGCGATGAACGCCGTCGTCGTGCACGGCGATGCGGTCGGCACGACGCTGTCGTACGGCAAGGGCGCCGGCTCCGAGCCCACCGCGTCGGCGGTGGTGGCCGACCTGGTCGACATCACCCGGCTGCACACCGCCGACCCCGACCACCGCGTGCCGCACCTGGCCTTCCAGCCGAACCAGCTGGCCGACACGCCCATCCTCGGCATGGAGCAGGTCGTCACCTCGTTCTACCTGCGGCTGCAGGTGGCCGACCAGGCTGGCGTGCTGGCGCGCATCACCGGCATCCTGGCCGAGCACGGCATCTCGATCGACGCGCTGCTGCAGCGCGAATCGGCCGAGGGCGAGGCCCACACCGACGTCATCATCCTGACCCACGACACCGTCGAGGGCGAGATGAACAAGGCGCTGGCGCAGATGCAGGCGCTGGCCACGGTGCTGGCACCGATCGTGCGCATCCGCAAGGAAGAGCTGTCGTGAAGTACATCAGCACCCGCGGAGATCAAACGCAGCGCGGCTTCTCCGACATCCTGCTCGAAGGCCTGGCCCCCGACGGCGGCCTGTACCTGCCCACGCACTACCCGCAGGTCGACGCGGCCACGCTCTCGCGCTGGCGCGAGCTGCCGTACCACGCGCTGGCCTTCGAGATCCTGTCGCTCTACATCGACGACATCCCGGCCGACGACCTGCGCGCGCTGACCGCGAAGACGTACACGAAGGCGGTGTTCGGCACCGAGCAGATCGTGCCGCTGACGGCGCTGCGCCCCGGCCTGTACCTCGAGGGCCTGTCGAACGGCCCGACGCTCGCCTTCAAGGACATGGCGATGCAGCTGCTGGGCAACCTGTTCGAGTACGAACTGGGCCGCCGCGGCGAGACGCTGAACATCCTCGGCGCCACCTCGGGCGACACCGGCAGCGCGGCCGAGTACGCGATGCGCGGGAAGAAGGGCGTCAACGTCTTCATGCTCAGCCCGCACGGTCGCATGAGCCCGTTCCAGCAGGCGCAGATGTTCAGCCTGCAGGACCCGAACATCCACAACATCGCGATCGAGGGCGTGTTCGACGACTGCCAGGACATCGTCAAGGCGGTCTCCAACGACCTGCCGTTCAAGCGCCGCCACAAGATCGGCACGGTCAACTCGATCAACTGGGCGCGGCTGCTGGCGCAGGTGGTGTACTACTTCGCCGGCTATTTCCAGGCGACCCGGGAGGGTGCCGAACAGGTCAGCTTCGCGGTGCCGTCCGGCAACTTCGGCAACATCTGCGCCGGCCACGTCGCACGCTCGATGGGCCTGCCGATCCGGCAGCTGGTGCTGGCCACCAACGAGAACCGGGTGCTCGACGAGTTCTTCCGCAGCGGCACCTACCGCGTGCGCTCGGGCAGCGAGACCTTCGAGACCTCGAGCCCGTCGATGGACATCTCCAAGGCCTCGAACTTCGAGCGCTTCGTGTTCGACCTGCTGGGCCGCGACGGCGCCCGCACGCTGTCGCTGTTCAAGACGGCGCTCGAGCAGCAGGGCCGCTTCTCGATCACGCCCGACGAGTTCAAGCGCATCGCCGGCCACGGTTTCGTGTCGGGCCACAGCACGCACGCCGACCGCATCGCGACCATCCGGCTCGCCTTCGAACGCTTCGGCACGATGATCGACACCCACACCGCCGACGGGCTGAAGGTGGCGCTCGAACACCTCGACCCGGCGGTGCCGATGATCGTGCTCGAGACCGCGCTGCCGGCCAAGTTCGCCGAGACCATCGTCGAGGCGCTGGGTCGCGAGCCCGGCCGTCCCGCCGGCCTGGAAGGCATCGAGGCGCTGCCCAAGCGCTTCCAGGTGATGCCGGTCGACGCCGAGGCGGTGAAGCGCTTCATCGCCGAACCATCGTGAAGGTCATCGGTTTCAGCGGCTATTCGGGCGCCGGCAAGACCACGCTGCTGGAGCAGCTGATCCCGCAGCTGCGCGCGGCCGGGCTGCGCGTGTCGGTGGTCAAGCACGCGCACCACGATTTCGACATCGACCAGCCGGGCAAGGATTCGTACCGGCACCGCCAGGCGGGCGCCTTCGAGATCGTGATCGCCTCCGACCGGCGCCTCGCCAAGATCCGCGAGTACGAGCAGCTGGCCGAGCCGACGGTGCACCAGCTGATCGCCGAGCTGGTCGACTGCGACTGSGTGCTGGTCGAGGGCTTCAAGC
>NZ_JBFUEB010000105.1:0-21692 GCF_056404395.1 Rhizobacter sp. P2_D12
GCGCCGCGCAGCTGCTGCACCTCGCGCGCCAGCCGCGCCTGCGCCCGCGCGCGCTGCTTGTAGCCGCGCACCGTGTCGCTGATCTCGGCCAGGTAGCGCACGCGCGCGCCCGGCACGATGGGCACCTGGTGCGTGCTGTGGCGCGTCGCGGCCGGCGGCAGCCGGCCTTCGCGCACCGGCAGGCCCAGCTCGGCCAGCCGCGGCAGCAGCGCCTGGTACAGCGCGGTCACGCCGTCGTCGTTGAAGCGGCTGGCCATGGTGCCGAACACCGGCATCTCGTCGGGCTTCGCGCCCCAGGCCTCGCGGTTGCGCTGCACCTGCTTGGCGACGTCGCGCAGCGCATCGGCCGCGCCCTTGCGGTCGAACTTGTTGATCGCGACGAACTCGGCGAAATCCAGCATGTCGATCTTCTCGAGCTGGCTGGCGGCGCCGAACTCCGGCGTCATCACGTACATCGGCACGTCGACCAGCGGCACGATGGCCGCGTCGCCCTGGCCGATGCCCGAGGTCTCGACGATCACCAGGTCGAAGCCGGCGGCGCGGCACGCAGCCAGCACGTCGGGCAGGGCCTGGCTGATCTCGCTGCCGAAGTCGCGCGTGGCCAGGCTTCGCATGAACACCCGGTGCCCCGCACCCCAGGGCGCGATCGCGTTCATCCGGATGCGGTCGCCCAGCAGCGCGCCGCCGCTCTTGCGGCGCGACGGGTCGATGCTGATCACCGCGACGTGCAGCGCATCGCCCTGGTCCAGCCGCAGCCGGCGGATCAGCTCGTCGGTCAGCGAGCTCTTGCCGGCGCCGCCGGTGCCGGTGATGCCGAGCACCGGGGTCGCGTTGCGCTTCGCGACGGCATGCAGCTCGGCCTTCAGCGCCTCGGGCACGGCGCCGTTCTCGAGCGCGGTGATCAGCTGCGCCAGCGCGCGCCGCTGCGTGTCGCCGCGGCCCTGGATGGCGGCCAGCGCGGTGGGCGCATGCGGCGACAGGTCGACGTCGCAGCGCATCACCATCTCGCCGATCATCCCCTGCAGGCCCATGCGCTGGCCGTCTTCGGGGCTGTAGATGCGGCTCACGCCGTAGCGCTGCAGCTCGGCGATCTCGGCCGGCACGATCACGCCGCCGCCGCCGCCGAACACCTGGATGTGCGCGCCGCCGCGCTCGCGCAGCAGGTCGACCATGTACTTGAAGTACTCGACGTGGCCGCCCTGGTAGCTGCTGATCGCGATGCCCTGCACGTCCTCCTGCAGCGCCGCGGTGACCACCTCGTCGACCGAGCGGTTGTGSCCCAGGTGGATCACCTCGGCGCCCATGCCCTGCAGGATGCGCCGCATGATGTTGATCGCSGCATCGTGSCCGTCGAACAGSCWGGCGGCGGTGACGAAGCGCACCTTGTGCGCGGGCCGGTAGGCGGCCAGCGCCTTGAACTCGGCGGAGAGATCGGTCATCGGGTGTCTCCGAAGGCGAGGATCAGACGACGCGCAGCTTGGCCAGGTCGGCGCCGGCCGGCGGGTAGCGCAGCGCAAGGCCCTGCAGCGTGCGCTTGAGCAGCGTCGCGATCATCAGGTTGCGGTGCGTCTTCGAATCGGCCGGCACCACCGTCCACGGCGCCCACGGCGTGCCGGTGGCCGAGATCGCGTCCGCATAGGCCTGCTGGTAGTCCTTCCACTGCTTGCGCGCGGTCAGGTCGCCGGCCTGGAATTTCCAGTTCTTCGTCGGGTCGTCGATGCGTTCCTGCAGCCGTTCGCGCTGCTCGTCCTTCGAGATGTGCAGCATGAACTTCAGCAGCACCGTTCCGGTCTCGACCAGCATGCGCTCGAAGTCGTTGATGTGGGCGTAGCGCTGCTGCGTCTGCTCGGGCGTGATCCAGCCGTTGACCACCGGCACCAGCACATCCTCGTAGTGGCTGCGGTTGAACACCATCACCTCGCCGTTGCCCGGCACCCGCTGGTGGATGCGCCACAGGTAGTCGTGGTCGCGTTCCGGCTCGTTCGGCGCCTTCCAGCTGACGGTGTGCACGCCCAGCGCGCTCATCTGCCCGAACACGCCGCGCAGCGTGCCGTCCTTGCCGCTCGCATCGGTGCCCTGCAGCACCACCAGCAGCTTGTAGCGGCGGTCGGCGTAGAACAGGTTCTGCAATTCGTCGAGTTCCAGCGCCAGGGCCTCGACGGCGGCCTTGTCCGCCACCTTGTCGCCCGAGGAACAGGGCTTCGCGTCGGGTGCGATGCGGGCCAGGTCGAAGGCGCGCTTCTTGCTGCCCGCGCCCGCATACTGGAAATCCGCCAAATCCGGTGTCTTGCTCGCCACGTGGACTCCGATCGTTGCAATTGACGTATACGTCAATCGCGAGTGTATCGCCGATACTTCGCGGCGGGCGGCCGCACCTCGGTGCGGGGAATCATGGTCTACCCTGGCTGGATTCCGGCGGCACAATCGCGCCGTGCAAGAGAGGTGGCGCCAGAGGGGGCGCCAAGGCAGAACATCAGGAGTCGTTCCGTGCCGAGCATCCATATCCCTGTCAAGACGCCCGAAGGCGTCGACGAGTTGGGCAGTCGACAACGCAAACTGGGACAGCGGCATCGCACGGTCTTGCTGCTGGTGGATGGCCGGCGGCGCGAAAGCCAGGTCCGCCAGCTGGCCGCCCAGGCCGGCGTGCCCGACCAATGCTTCGACGAACTGATGGCCATGGGCCTGATCATGTTCACGCAAGGCACCGGTTCGGTGCCGGCGAATTCGGGCATGGCACCATTGGACGTCGACCTGCCGCTGGACACCATCTCCGGCCCGCTGCCGCCCTCGCTGAGCCTGCAACCTGAGTCGGTGCTCACCGACTCGATGGTCGGCGACCTGCCGATGTCCGATCTTGCGCCGCTGGACGAAGCCGACGCTGCGCTCGACGAAGCGCGCGGCATCCTGATGCGCGCCGTCAAGGCCGAGGCGCCGGTGGCCGGTTCGCTGACACTGATGCGCCTGAAGCGGGCCCGCTCGCGCGAGGACATCGAGGGCCTGCTCGACGAGGTCGAGGCCCGCATCACCAAGCCGTTCAAGGGCATCTGGGCGGCGCAGACGATTTCGCGCGTGAAGGACCTGCTCCGCAGCGTCAATTCGCCGTCCACGTCCTCCGCCTGATCGCGAAGCGCCCGGGACTTACCCGGGTTTGGCGCACCGCGCCCTGCCAAGCGGGCCGCAGGCGTTACCCTTCGCGCCATGACGTTTCTGGCCATCGACATTGGTAACACGCGGCTCAAGTGGGCGCACTATGCGAGCCCGCAACCGGGGGCCGCATTGCTGGCGCACGGGGCCGTCTTCCTCGAGACCATCGACCGCCTGGCCGACACCGAGTGGAAAGACCTGCCGCCGCCCAGCAGCATGCTCGGCTGCGTGGTGGCCGGAGACGGCATCAAGCGCCAGGTCGAGGAGCAGCTCGAGCAGATGGCCGACTGGCAGATCGAGCCGCGCTGGGTCGTGTCCACCGCGCATGCCGCCGGCGTCACCAACGGCTACGACCACCCGACCCGCCTCGGCACCGACCGCTGGGTCGCGCTGATCGGCGCGTGGCAGCACGTGCGCGCGGCCGGGGCGCCGCGGCCGGCGCTGGTGGTGATGGTCGGCACCGCGGTCACGGTCGACGCGCTCGACGAGACCGGCCGCTTCATCGGCGGCATGATCCTGCCCGGCTTCGGGCTGATGCTGCGCGCGCTGGAGATGGGCACCGCGGGGCTGAAGGCGCCGACCGGCGAGGTCGTCGATTTCCCGACCAACACCAGCGACGCCTTGATGAGCGGCGGCGCCCATGCGATGGCCGGCGCGATCGAGCGCACCGTGCTGAAGCTGCGCGAGCGCACCGGCCAGCCGCCGGCGCTGTTCATGACCGGCGGTGCCGCGGTCAAGCTCGGCCCGATCGTGCAGCTGCCGTTCCAGATGGTCGACTCGCTGATCTTCGACGGCCTGCTGGAGCTGCAGTCGCACCGGCTGGCGCTGTGATCAGCCGGCGCCGACGCGGATGACCACCTTGCCGAGGTGATCGGCGTCGGCCAGGTGGCGGTAGGCCGCCTCGGCCTGCTCGAAGTCGAACACGCGGTCGATCACCGGCCGGATGCGGTGGGCCGCGGCGGTGCGGTTCATTGCCTCGAAGTCGTCGCGGCTGCCGACCGCGATGCGGCGCAGCGTCAGCAGCCGGCCGCTGAAGGCCCGCGGGTCGAGGCGGCTGTCCTCGGCGCCGAACACGCCCATCAGGCCGATGTCGGCATCCCAGCCGGCACAGCGCAGTGACTTTTCCAGCGTCGCCGGCCCGACGGCCTCGACGATGTGATCGGCGCCGCGGCCTTCGGTCAGGCGCAGCACCTCGCGGTCCCAGTCGGCCACCTCGCGGTAGTTGACGACGTGGTCCGCACCGAGCGATCGCAAGCGGGCTGCCTTGCCTTCGCCCGACGTGGTCGCGATCACGCGCGCGCCCAGCGCCTTCGCGAACTGGATCGCGAACACCGCGATGCTGCCCGCGCCCAGCGTCAGCACCGTGCTGCCGGGCGCGACGGGCTTGCCGCCGGTCAGGCCGGTCCACGCGGTCAGCCCGGCGCAGGGCAGGGTGGCGGCTTCGTCGAAGCCCAGGTGCGCGGGCACCGCGATCACCGCCTGCTCGTCGACGACCACCTGCTCGGCCAGCCAGCCCGGCAGGCTGCATCCGGTCTGCTGCATCGCCTGCGCGAAACCGAGCCGTCCGCCGTGCCAGCGCGGGAAGTAGGTGCTGCTGACACGGTCGCCGACGGCGAAGCGCGTCACCGCGGCGCCGATGGCCGCCACCTCGCCGGCGCCATCGCTGACCGGCACCGTGCCGGCCGTCAGCGGCACCGGGTAGGTGCCGGCGCGGATCATCAGGTCGCGCCGGTTCAGCGACACCGCGTGCACGCGCACCTGCACGTCGTGCGGGCCGAGCGGGGGCAGGGACTCGTCGCGCCACTGCAGCGGCGCGGAAGGCGTGAGGGCATCGAGGTGCAGGCTGCGCATGGTCGTCTCCAGGTGATTCGATGCATCCATTCTGGAAGCACAAGCCTGGACAATGAATGCCTGCTACGCTCGATCTCTTGTCCCATCGTCCAAGGATTTGAGATGGATCCGCTCGACGACGTGTTTGCCGCGATGCGCGTGCGCAGTGCGCTGTACGCCCGGCTGGAGCTGACGGCACCCTGGGGCCTGAGCTTCGCGGCCGGCCGCATGGCCCGCTTCGGCCTGGTGGTGCGCGGCAGCTGCCTGCTGCGCATCGACGGCGCGCAGCAGCCGGTCGCGTTGGCGGCCGGCGATTGCTACGTGATGGTGCGGGGCTCGCACTACGTGCTGAGCGATGCGCCCGGCTCGGCCACCGTGCGGTGCAGCGAGTCGGTGCGCGACCACATCGGCGGCGTCGTCACGCTGGGTGGGGGCGGCATGCCGGCCAGCGTGATCACCGGCTGGTTCGAGTTCGACGCGCTGGGCGCGAAGCCGCTGGTCGAGCTGATCCCGCCGCTGCTGCTGGCGCGCATGGATGAAGACCGCAGCCAGCTGCTGCAGGCGACGCTGCAGCTGCTGGCGATGGAGACCGGCACGCCCGGCCTGGGCTCCGGCATCGTGATCAGCCGGCTGGCCGACGTGCTGTTCGTGCACGCGATCCGCTCGCATGCGCAATCGACGGCGGGCGCGGATGCCAGCTGGTTGACCGCGCTGGCCGACCCGCGCATCGGCAGCGCACTGCGCGGCATGCACCGCGACCTGGCGCGGCCGTGGACGGTCGAGGCACTGGCCGAGGCGGCCGGCCTGTCACGCTCGGCGTTCGCGTTGCGCTTCAAGCAGCGCGTGGGCGAAGCGCCGCTCGAGTACCTGACGCGCTGGCGCATGTTCCGCGCCGGCTGCCTGCTGCGCCAGGGCGATGCGCCGATGGCGCAGATCGCGGCGCAGGTCGGCTACGACTCGGAGCCGGCCTTCAACAAGGCCTTCAAGCGCGTGAACGGCCAGCCGCCGGGCGCGTGGCGTCGGGCGCCCGCTCAGAGGATGTAGCGCGACAGGTCTTCGTTCTTCGCCAGCTCGCCCAGCTTGGCATCGACCTCGGCGCCGCCGATCGACACCGTCTGCCCTGCCAGCTTCGGCGCGTCGAAGCTGACCTCGTCGAGCAGCCGCTCCATCACCGTCGACAGCCGCCGCGCGCCGATGTTCTCGGTGCGCTCGTTGACGTCGTAGGCGATCTGCGCGAGCCGGCGGATGCCGTCGGGCTTGAGTTCCAGCGTGACGCCCTCGGTCGCGAGCAGGGCCTGGTACTGCTTGACCAGGCTCGCATGCGTCTGCGTCAGGATGGCCTCGAAGTCGTCGACGCTGAGCGAGCCCAGTTCGACGCGGATCGGGAAGCGCCCCTGCAGTTCCGGGATCAGGTCGCTCGGCTTGCTGAGGTGGAAGGCGCCCGACGCGATGAACAGGATGTGGTCGGTCTTGACCATGCCGTACTTGGTGTTGACGGTGGTGCCCTCGACCAGCGGCAGCAGGTCGCGCTGCACGCCCTGGCGCGACACGTCGGCGCCGCTCGACTCGCTGCGCGACGCGACCTTGTCGATCTCGTCGAGGAAGACGATGCCGTTCTGCTCGGTGTTGTGCAGCGCCTGCGCCTTGATCTCGTCCTCGTTGACCAGCTTGGCGGCCTCTTCGTCGACCAGCAGCTTCAGCGCCTCGGCGATCTTCAGCTTGCGCACCTTGCGCTTGGCGCTGCCGAGGTTGGCGAACATACCCTTGAGCTGCTCGGCCATCTCGTCCATGCCGGGCGGGCCGATGATGTCCAGCGTCGGCTTGGTGTCGGCGACCTCGATCTCGATCTCCTTGTCGTCGAGCAGGCCCTCGCGCAGGCGCTTGCGCATCACCTGGCGCGCGGTGTTGTCGGCCGGCGCGGCGGACGGGGTGGGCGGCGCGAGGCCGAAGTCGCTGCTGGCGGAGCGCGGCGGCGGCACCAGGATGTCGAGCACGCGGTCTTCGGCGGCATCCTCGGCGCGCACGCGCTGGCGCTTGATCTGCGTCTCGCGTTCCTGCTTGACGGCGGTGTCGACCAGGTCGCGGATGATGGTGTCGACGTCCTTGCCGACGTAGCCGACCTCGGTGAACTTGGTGGCCTCGACCTTGATGAACGGCGCGTCGGCGAGCTTGGCCAGGCGGCGCGCGATCTCGGTCTTGCCGACGCCGGTCGGGCCGATCATCAGGATGTTCTTCGGCGTGATCTCGCTGCGCAGCGATGCATCGACCTGCTGGCGGCGCCAGCGGTTGCGCAGCGCGATCGCGACGGCGCGCTTGGCGCCGGCCTGGCCGACGATGTGGCGGTCGAGCTCGGAGACGATCTCCTGCGGGGTCATGGAACTCATCGGGTGCTTTCGCCCAGCACCTCGATGGTGTGGTTCTGGTTGGTGTAGATGCACAGGTCGCCGGCGATCTCGAGCGAGCGCTTGACGATCTCCTGCGGCGGCATCTGCGTGTGTTCGAGCAGCGCGATGGCGGCGGCTTGTGCGTACGAGCCGCCGGAGCCGATCGCGACGATGCCTTTCTCGGGCTCGAGCACGTCGCCGTTGCCGGTGATGATCAGCGAGGCTTCCTTGTCGGCCACGGCCAGCATGGCCTCGAGCCGGCGCAGCACGCGGTCGGTGCGCCAGTCCTTGGTCAGCTCGATCGCGGCGCGCACCAGGTGGCCCTGGTGCTTCTCGAGCTTGGCCTCGAAGCGTTCGAAGAGGGTGAAGGCGTCGGCGGTGGCACCGGCGAAGCCGGCGAGCACCTGGTCGCGGTAGAGCTTGCGCACCTTGCGGGCGGTGGCCTTGACGACGACGTTGCCGAGCGTGACCTGGCCATCGCCGCCCAGCGCGACCAGGTTGCCGCGCCGCACGCTCAGGATGGTGGTGCCGTGGTATTGATCCATAAGGGTCTCAGATTCGGGCGAAGCTGCGAGCTTCAAGCGAATGATTGTGACTGGATCGTGTGGCTGGCCCGCGCCTTTGCTGAACCAGCGGCTCTGTGCGTGCATCCCGGATGGGCATCCGGGCTACGAGAATTGGCAGCCCGGATGCCCATCCGGGACCGAGCAGGCGCAGCGAGCGACCGATCAAGCAACGCGCCGGGGAACTGGCTTTGCCAAGCCCCTGGCGTGGCGCCCCTTGGGGGCAGGAGCGAAGCGACTGGGGGGCCCCGTGTCAGACCACGCGAACCTTGACCTTGGCGTGCTCGTTGATGCCCATGGCACCGAAGAACAGCGCGACCAGGCGGTGCGATTCAGAGAAGGTCACCGCGCGGTTCTCGCCGCGGCGCGCCAGCACCCAGTTCAGCAGGTCGCCGGCGGCGATGAAGTCGACGCGGATCAGCCGCGCGCACGACACGTTGACGACCGCCGACGTGCCCAACTCGTCGTTCATCTTGGTCAGCGTGGGACCGATGTCGCCCACCAGCTGGCCCGACAGCTCGACGCTCGCCACCTGCACGCCCGGCTCGTCGGGCATCTGCGATTCGAGGAAGCTGGTCGACACGTCGCTCACCACCGACATCGGCGGAGACTGCGTGCTCATGTTCGAGCCGCTGATGCGCACCTGGCACTTCGCGCTCTCCCATGACGGCGGCGACACCTCGTAGGTGACGCAGTAATCGATGGCCGCCTCGTCGAACTGGTCGGCCCGGTTGGCCATGCGCAACGCATCGAGGCGCAACTGCCAGAACACCGGGTCGGCATCGCGCACGCCGGTGGGCGCCGCATCCTGCAGCACCTGCATCAGGCGGTCGCCGCCGAGCCAGCGCATGTCCAGCGATTCGTTGATCCAGCCGCGGAACAGCTCGCTCATGCGCGCGCAGGCCTCGGCATCGATGCTTTGCAGCGCGCTCCAGTCGAACACCCACGGCAGCGGCATCTGCAGCGATTGCGAGCGCAGCCGCGCCACCGCATCGGCATCGACCACGCCCGGGCACACCCAGCCCACCTGGCCGTCGATGCGCGAACTGGGCTGGCGCTCTTCGCTGGCGGCCTCGGCCACCATCTTGGGCATCGAGAACCACTGCGGTGCCGACCAGCCGAACTGCTGGGCGTAGTCGATCGCGAGGCTCTCGAACTTGTGGTGCTGGCCGATCGCGCGGTACAGGTCGAACAGCGCAAGCCAGGTCTCGGCATGCTGCGCACGCGGGCCGCCGGGGCCGGTCAGCGCGGCCAGCGACGATTCGCAGCTCTCGAAATCGGCATTCGCGAACGCGATCACCGCTTCGTCGAGGTCGGGGTCGTGCGCGACTTCGCTCACTTCCACCGCATACGGGTTGCCCAGGTCGCCACCGGCGACGTCCAGGTTCAGCGGCGACAGCGGCGACAGGCCGGCACCCATCACCACCGTGGCCGGCGCGCCGACGGGCGGGCGCGGCGGCGTGGTGGCGCCATTGCCGCCATGGCCGGCGCGGCCGGATTCGGGGCGCACGCGGCTCTGGTCGGGCTCGGTCGCGGCATAGCCGATGGCGGCCGGCTGCGTCGGGGCCTCGTAGAAGGAAGGGGGGCGGCGCGACGGCGAGGCCAGGCCGTCGCCGACCATCTGCTGCTCGATCTCGTCGATCTTGGCCTTCACGCCGACGTCGGGCTTGGCGCCGCTGTCCTGCATGCGGGCTTCGGAGTCGTCCAGCCGGGAGGAGCCGCCCAGCGCCGCCAGCTGCTCGCTGGTCAGGCCTTCGCGACGCACCTTGCGCAGCATGTCGAATTCGCGCTTGCGGACGAAATCGTTGCGCCGCTTGCGCTCGATCATCGCCTTCAGCTCGGACTTGGCGTACTCGCTCTCGCGCGCTTCTTCCGTGGGCGTACCGAGTTGCGCCCAGTCGGTGGCCGGGTTGGCCACGAACTTGACAACCTTTCGGAAGAAGCTGGTGTTGTCTTTCTGATCCGACATGTCGGGGGAAAAGGTGCGCGGTCGGAAGTGTCAGTCGCCAAACATCTTCTGCTTGAGCTCGCGCCGTTGCTGGGCCTCGAGGGACAGTGTAGCGGTCGGCCGGGCGATCAGGCGTCCCAAACCGATGGGTTCGCCAGTTTCGTCGCAGAAACCATAGTCACCGGCCTCGATGCGGGCCAGGGATTGTGAGATTTTCTTCAGAAGCTTGCGCTCACGGTCACGGGTGCGCAGCTCCAGTGCGTGCTCTTCCTCGATGGTCGCGCGATCGGCCGGATCGGGGACGATGGACGTGTCTTCGCGCAGATGCTCGGTGGTTTCGCCGGCGTTGCTGAGCAGGTCGTCCTTCAGCTGCTGCAGGCGGGCACGGAAGAACGCCAGCTGCTTGTCGTTCATGTACTCGCTGTCGGGCATGGCCTGCAGCTCGTCGTCGGTCAGCGCCTCGCCGGGCTTGCTCTTCCAGGCATTGGCGAGCTTGGGGTCCGATTTGTGTTCGGGCTTGGAAATGTCGGTCACGAGGGAATTCATCTGTCGGGTAGGAGGCCTGGGCGGCGCGAAGCGGTCTGCAAAACGGGACGTGGCCGGCGGGATCGGGGCCGGGGAGGATGCCGCTGCCGATGCCCGGGCGGCGGCGGAAAGCTTGGGCGGCGGGGGCGGCTTGACCGCGGCGACCTTGGGCGCCGGGGCGTCGGCGGCCACCGCCTTGGCCATCGGCTTGGCCGGGGCCGGGGCCGGCTTGGCGGCCGGCTTCGGCGCGGCGACCTTCGCGGCAGGCGCCTTCTCAGCCGCTTTCGGGGCTGCCTTGGCGGCCGGCGCCTTCGCGGCGGGCTTGGCCGCCGCCTTGGCAGCCGGTGCCGGCTTCTTGGCCGCTGGCTTGGAAGGTGTTGCTCGCTGGGCCGGGGCTTTAGTCACTGGGATCTCCTCGCAACGGCGGTTATACCCGCTCTGTGGGGCAACTATTCACCCCGCAGCCAAACTTGGGCGCCGCGGATTGTAGCCACGTTGTTTTCAGATCGAAGCAAAGAATCACACCAGACATTGCTCCAGTCCCTGCAGGAAGATTTCGCGCGGCAGGTCCAGCCCGATGAACACCATCTTGCTGGTCTTCTTCTCGCCCTTGGCCCAGGCCGGGCCCAGGTCGCTGCCCATCAGCTGGTGCACACCCTGGAAGATCACCTTCTTGTCGCTGCCCTTCATGTTCAGCACGCCCTTGTAGCGCAGCATCTTCGGGCCGTAGACCTGCACGATCGCCCCCAGGAAGTCCTCCAGCTTGGCCGGGTTGAAGGCGCGGTCGGAGCGGAAGACGAAGGATTTCACGTCGTCGTCATGCACGTGGTGGTGCGGGTGGTCGCAGTGCTCGCCGTGCTCGTGGTCATGATCGTGGTCGTGATCATGGTGGTGATGGTGGTCGTGCTCGTCGGTCTTCAGGAAATCGGGGTCGATGTCGAGCTTGGCGTTCAGGTTGAAGCCGCGCAGGTCGAACACCTCGGCCAGCGGCACCTCGCCGAAATGCACCTTGCGTTGCGGCGCGCGCGGGTTCATGTGCTTGATGCGGTGGATCAGCGCGTCCACCGCCGGGGCGTCGACCAGGTCGGTCTTGCTGATGAAGATCTGGTCGGCAAAGCCGATCTGGCGGCGCGCCTCCTGGCGGGTGTCGAGCTGGCTTTCGGCGTGCTTGGCGTCCACCAGCGTCAGGATCGAGTCCAGCAGGTAGCTTTCGGCGATCTCGTCGTCCATGAAGAAGGTCTGGGCCACCGGGCCCGGGTCGGCCAGGCCGGTGGTCTCGATCACGACGCGGTCGAAGCTCAGTTCGCCCTTGCGGCGCTTCTCGGCCAGGTCGTTCAGCGTGGTGCGCAGGTCTTCGCGGATGGTGCAGCAGACGCAGCCGTTGTTCAGCTGGATGATCTGCTCCTGGGTGTCCTGCACCAGGATCTCGTTGTCGATGTTCTCGTCGCCGAACTCGTTCTCGATGACGGCGATCTTCTGGCCGTGGGCTTCGGTCAGCACCCGCTTGAGCAGCGTGGTCTTGCCCGACCCGAGGAAGCCGGTGAGGATGGTGGCGGGGATGAGGCTCATGGGAATCGGTCCTTGACGAGGAAGCGGGCCAGATGGGGCCGCAAAACTTTTGTTCAAGGTATCAGATGTGTCAAGTCATCGTGACTCCCTGCTTCGAGTAAGCTTTTGCCCCTGCACACTCTTCGCCGCGGCGCGATGTCTGACCCCCACCCTGGTCGCTCCCTCAAAGGCGCCGACAAAACCCCTGCCCACACGGACAAGCGCGGCCTCTTCGAGCGGCTGATGGAGTTCGTGTCGCCCGGCCCCGATTCGACCGACGAGCTGATCTCGACGCTGGCCGACGCCGAAAACCGCGAGCTGATCGCCCCCGAGTCGCGCATGATGCTCGAAGGCGTGATCCGCATGGCCGACCTGACGGCCGGCGACGCGATGGTGGCGGCCCCCCGCATGGACCTGCTGGACATCGAGGCCCCCTACGACGAACTGCTGGCCCAGGTGATCGGCACCGGCCATTCCCGCTTTCCGGTCTTCGAGGGCCAGCGCGACAACATCGTCGGCACGCTGATGGCGAAAGACCTGCTGAAGCTGCAGCGCGCCCCCGAGCTGAACCTGCGCACGCTGCTGCGCCCGGCGGTTTTCGTGCCCGAATCCAAGGGCCTGAACGAGCTGCTGCGCGATTTCCGCTCCAACCGCAACCACCTGGCGATCGTGATCGACGAGTTCGGCAACACCGCCGGGCTGATCACCATCGAGGACGTGCTCGAAGAGATCGTCGGCGAGATCGAGGACGAATTCGACGACAAGGACGGCGAATCCGGCATCTACACGCTGGCCGACGGCAGCCACCGCGTGGCCGGCGACACCACCATCGAGGCTGTCAACGAGGCCTTCGGCACCAGCCTGCCGCTGGACGATTTCGACACCATCGGCGGCCTGGTCGCCCAGGAGATGGGCCGGGTGCCGCGGCGCGGCGAGGCAGTGCCGGTGGGCAGCCTGGTGTTCACGGTGATGCTGACGCGCGGTGGCGCGGTGCGCTGGTTCAAGGTGACCCGGCAGCCCGAGGCGGCGGTCGGGGACGATGGTGCGTGAGGCGGTGAGCGAGGGCGCGTCGCGCCGGCGGACGGCCGCCACGCACCGGGGTACCGGCGCGTCCGAGAAGATGTTCCTCGGGCTGGACGTGCTGCTGGTGCTGGTGCTGGGCACCGTGCACAGCCTGCCGGCCACCTACACGCATGCCTGGATGCTGCAGCTGGCCGGCGTGGCCGGGCTGGCCTGGCGCGTCAGCCGGGCGTCCCCCCGGCGGGCGGCGCTGCTGGGCTGGCTGTTCGCGACCGCCTGGATCGCCGCCGGCACCTGGTGGCTGTACATCAGCATGCACCGCTACGGCGGCCTGCCGGCCTGGATGGCGGGGGCGGCGGTGCTGGCGCTGTCGGGCTTCCTGGCGCTGTATTTCGCGCTCGCGATGGCGCTGTTCGCCCGGCTGCGCCGCCACAACTTCATCGTCGACACGCTGGTGTTCGCGGGCTGCTGGCTGCTGGCCGAGCTGGCGCGCGGCGTGTTGCTGACCGGCTTTCCGTGGGCGGCGTCCGGCTACGCGCACATCGACAGCCCGCTCGCGATGCTGGCGCCCTGGGTCGGCGTCTACGGCATCGGCTGGGCGACGGCGGCGCTGGGGGCGATCGCGGTGCTCGGTTTCCGTGCCGGCACCGGGCCGGGCGGGCTGGGGGCGGTCGTCGCCATCGCGGCAGTGGTCGGCATGGCGCTGGCAAAGCCGGTCGGGTTCACGCGCGGCAACGGCAGCCTGGCGCTGACGCTGCTGCAATCGAACGTCGCGCAGGACGAGAAATTCGCCGAGGCCAAGCTGCCGCAGGCGCTCACCTGGGCGGCCAGTTCGCTGCAGGCGGCGCGCGGCGACCTGGTGCTGGCGCCCGAGACCATCGTGCCGCTGCTGCCCGACCAGCTGCCCGAGGGCTACTGGGACGCGCTGGCGGCCGGTTTCCGGCGCGGCGACCGGGCGGCGTTGATCGGCGTGCCGCTGGGCAGCTTCGAGGCCGGCTACACCAATTCGGCGGTCGGGCTGTCGCGCGACACCGCGAAGTGGCCGGGCGGCTTCTACCGCTACGACAAGCACCACCTGGTGCCGTTCGGCGAGTTCATCCCGACCGGTTTCCACTGGTTCACCGAGATGATGAACATCCCGCTGGGCGACTTCAACCGCGGGCCGGTGGGGGCGCCGTCGTTCGAGGTCAAGGGCCAGCGCATCGCGCCGAACATCTGCTACGAGGACTTGTTCGGCGAAGAGCTGGCGGCGCATTTCCGCGATCCGGAGCATGCGCCGACGCTGTTCGCCAACCTCAGCAACATCGGCTGGTTCGGCGACAGCATCGCGCTGGCCCAGCACCTCAACATCTCGCGCATGCGGGCCATCGAGTTCCAACGCCCGATGCTGCGCGCCACCAACACCGGCATGACGGTGGTGATCGACCACACCGGGCGCGTGACGCACCAGCTGCCGCCGCTGACGATGGCGGTGCTCGAGGCCCAGGTCGAGGGCCGCCAGGGGCTGACGCCCTACGCCAGCTGGGCGTCGCGCTGGTGGCTGTGGCCTCTGCTGGTCTTTGCGGGCGTGTCGCTTCTGATCGTCGTCCCCCTGCGTCGCTCGTAGCCCGGATGCCAATCCGGGTCGGTTGTGCCGACGCGATCCCGGATTGGCATCCGGGCTGCGGACGGGGTACCCCGCCTAGAATCGCCAGTTTCGCGCTCATTTTTCCCACCTTCAAGTCACCATGCTGACCTTCCAGCAAATCATCCTGCGCCTGCAAGACTACTGGGACCGCCGGGGCTGCGCGCTGCTGCAGCCCTATGACATGGAGGTCGGGGCCGGCACCAGCCACACCGCGACCTTCCTGCGCGCGCTGGGCCCCGAGCCCTGGAAGGCGGCCTACGTGCAGCCGAGCCGCCGCCCGAAGGACGGCCGCTACGGCCAGAACCCGAACCGCCTGCAGCACTACTACCAGTACCAGGTGGTGCTGAAGCCGGCGCCGGCCAACATCCTCGAGCTGTACCTCGGCTCGCTCGAGGCGCTGGGCTTCGACCTGAAGGCCAACGACGTGCGCTTCGTCGAGGACGACTGGGAGAACCCGACGCTCGGCTGCTGGGGCCTGGGCTGGGAGGTCTGGCTGAACGGCATGGAAGTGACCCAGTTCACCTATTTCCAGCAGGTTGGCGGCATCGATTGCAAGCCGATCACCGGCGAGATCACCTACGGCCTGGAGCGCCTGGCGATGTACCTGCAGGGGGTGGACAACGTCTACAACCTGCAATGGACCGACACGCTGAGCTATGGCGACGTCTACCTGCAGAACGAGATCGAGCAGAGCACCTACAACTTCGAGCACAGCGACGTCGACTTCCTGCTGCTGGCCTTCGCGGCGCACGAGAAGCAGGCCACCTACCTGATGGCGCAGCAGCTGGCGCTGCCGGCCTACGAGCAGGTGCTGAAGGCCGGCCACACCTTCAACCTGCTGGACGCGCGCGGCGCGATCAGCGTCACCGAGCGCGCGGCCTACATCGGCCGCATCCGCAACCTGGCCAAGAGCGTCGCGAAGAGCTACCTCGACAGCCGCGCGCGGCTGGGATTCCCGATGGCGCCCAAGGCCTGGGCCGACGAGGTCATCGAGCAACTGAACAAGAAGAAGGCGGCCTGAGCGATGAGCACGCACAACCTGCTGGTCGAGCTGTTCGTCGAGGAACTGCCACCGAAAGACCTGAAGCGCTTCGGCGAAGCCTTCGCCACCACGCTGTTCGCCGGCCTGAAGTCGCGCGGCCTGGCCACCGACCATTCGGCGACCACGCCGTTCGCGACGCCGCGCCGGCTGGCGGTGCACGTCAGCGCGGTGCGCGCGCAGGCCGATGACCGGGCCGTGTCGCTGAAGCTGATGCCCGTCAGCGTGGGGCTCACGTCCGACGGCCAGGCCACGCCTGCGCTGCTGAAGAAGCTGGCGAGCGTCGGGGCCGATGCCTCGGTGCTGCCGCAGCTCAAGCGCCAGCCCGATGGCAAGGCCGAGGCCTTGTTCTACGACAGCCTCGTCAAGGGCGCGACGCTGGCCGAAGGCCTGCAGCAGGCGCTGGACGAGGCGCTGGTCGGCCTGCCGATCCGCAAGGTCATGCAGTACCAGCTGGCCGACGGCTGGAGCAGCGTCAACTTCGTGCGCCCGGCGCACGGGCTGGTCGCGCTGCACGGCGCCGACGTGGTGCCGCTGCAGGTGCTGGGCCTGCAGTCGGGCCGCCAGACGCAGGGCCATCGCTTCGAGGCGGCGGTCGAGCCGGTGGTGCTGCAGGATGCCGACCACTACGCGCGCCAGCTCGAAGAGCAGGGCGCGGTGATCGCGAGCTTCGAGGCGCGCCATGCCGACATCGTGCGCCAGCTGCAGCATGCGGCGGCGCAGCAGGGATTGGTACCGATCGACGACGCGGCGCTGCTGGACGAGGTGACGGCGCTGGTCGAGCGCCCGAACGTGCTGCTGTGCCAGTTCGAGCCCGAGTTCCTCGCGGTGCCGCAGGAATGCCTGATCCTGACGATGAAGGCCAACCAGAAGTACTTCCCGCTGCTCGATGCGGAAGGCAGGCTGACCAACAGGTTCCTGGTCGTCAGCAACATCCGCCCGGCCGATGCGAGCCGCGTGGTCGGCGGCAACGAGCGCGTGGTGCGGCCACGGCTGGCCGATGCGAAGTTCTTCTTCGACCAGGACCGCAAGAAGAAGCTGGAAGATCGGGTGCCGGGGCTGGACAAGGTGGTCTACCACGGCAAGCTGGGAACGCTGGGCGAGCGGGTGAAGCGGGTGCAGGCGATTGCGGCCGGCATTGCGAATGCGATCGCGCCGTATGAAGGCGTCGAGAAGCGCGAGGCGTTGGTGCGCGATGTGAAGCGCGCCGCGCTGCTGGCGAAAGCCGATTTGCTGACCGACATGGTCGGCGAGTTCCCCGAACTGCAAGGCATCATGGGCGGCTATTACGCGCGCCACGACGGCGAGGCCGCCGAGGTGGCGCTCGCGATCGAGGATCACTACAAGCCGCGCTTCGCCGGCGACGCGTTGCCGCGCGGCCAGGTCGGTGAAGTCGTCGCACTGGCCGACAAGCTGGAGACGCTGGTCGGCCTGTTCGGCATCGGCCAGTTGCCCACCGGCGACAAGGACCCGTTCGCGCTGCGCCGCCATGCGCTGGGCGTGATCCGGCTGCTGATGGAGCGCCAGCTTGCGGTCCCGCTCGACAAGCTGTTGCGCGACGCGGCCCAGGCCTTCGGCGACAGGATCACCGATGCCAGCGTGCCGCTGAGCGACTTCATCTATGAACGCCTGGCCGGCGTGCTGCGAGAGCAGGGCGCGACGGCGCAGCAGGTGGACGCCGTACTGTCATTGCGGCCGCAGCAACTGGACGACATCGGCAAGAAGCTCGCTGCCGTGCGCAGCTTTGCCGATCTGCCGGAGTCGGCCTCGCTGGCAGCAGCCAACAAGCGCGTCGTCAACATCCTGAAGAAGGCTGAAGAGCCGACCGTGGCGCAGGTCGACCCGACCCTGCTGTCGGATCCTTCCGAAAAGGATCTGCACGACGCGCTGGTGCGCATCGGCCGCGAAGCCAGGCAAGCCTTCGATCGGCGCGACTTCACTGCCTCGCTCCAGCAACTCGCTGCGCTGAAGGCGCCTGTCGACAGCTTCTTCGACAAGGTGATGGTCAATGCGGAAGATCCGAAGGTGCGGGCGAATCGCCTCGGCTTGCTGGCGATCCTGCGTGACGAGATGAACCGCGTCGCCGACCTCTCCAAGCTCGCCACCTAGGGCCCGCGCATGAACCTCATCATCCTCGACCGCGACGGCACCATCAACGAAGACCGCGACGACTTCGTCAAGACGGTCGACGAGTGGGTGCCGCTGCCGGGGGCGCTGGAGGCGATTGCGCGGCTCAACCATGCCGGCTGGCAGACGGTGATCGCCACCAACCAGTCGGGCCTGGGCCGCGGGCTGTTCGACATGGCGACGCTGAACCTGATGCACGCCAAGATGAACGTGCAGCTCGCGCGTGTCGGCGGGCGCATCGGCGCGGTGTTCTTCTGCCCGCACACGCCGGAAGACCAGTGCGATTGCCGCAAGCCGCTGCCCGGGCTGTACCTGCAGATCGGCGAACGCTTCGGCGTCGACATGCCGGCGGTGCCGGTGGTCGGCGATTCGCTGCGCGACCTCGAGGCGGCGCTGGCGGCGGGCTGTCCACCGCACCTGGTGCGTACCGGCAAGAGCGCGAACCTGGGCGAGGCCGAGCTGGCGCTGCTGCACCAGCGGGTGCCGGGCCTGCAGGTGCACGACGACCTGGCGGCGTTCGCCGAATTCATGATCCAGCAGGAGCGCACGCTGCGCGGCGCCTCCGGCAAGACAGACTCCGGTTTCGGAAGGCTCGATTGATGTCGAAATTCATTGCGGCGCTGCGTTCGGCGCTGTTCGTGCTGTGGATGGCCGTCACGGTGATCCCGTGGGCCGTGTTCTCGCTGGTGGCATCGATCTTCATCCGCGGCACGCCGCTGTTCTGGTTCACCACCTTCTGGCTGCGCATCGCGATCACCGGGTGCCGCTTCATCTGCGGCGTGCGCTACCGGGTGCAGGGCATGGAGAACCTGCCCGACGGGCGCGCCATCCTGCTGCCCAAGCACCAGTCGACCTGGGAGACCTTCGCGTTCCCGACGCTGATGCCGCGCCCGCTGTGCTACGTGTTCAAGCGCGAGCTGCTGTACATCCCTTTCTTCGGCTGGGCGATGGCGCGGCTCGACATGGTGCACATCGACCGCAGCAAGCGCGCCGAGGCCTGGTCGCGCGTGGCCGAGCAGGGCCTGCGCTTCATGGCCCAGGGCAACTGGGTGATCATGTTCCCCGAAGGCACACGCACGCCGCGCGGCGGGCAGGGCACCTACAAGGCGGGCGGCACGCGGTTGTCGGTCAACACCGGCGCGCCGGTGGTGCCGATCGCGGTGAGCTCGGCGCGCTGCTGGCCGCGCAAGTCGTTCCTGATCACACCGGGGCTGGTCACGGTGTCGATCGGCAAGCCGATCTCGCCGGAAGGCCGCGAACCCGACGAGATGATGCGCGAGGTCGAGACCTGGATCGAGGCCGAGATGCGGCGCATCGACCCCGAGGCGTACGCCGCTGCGTAGCTCACCCTACAATCGCGGCCCATGACTCGACGCGCGCCGGGCCCCGACGAATCGCAGCTTTCGCTGTTCGATGAGCCGCCGCCGGCGGACACGCCGTCGACGCCGCTGACGGCCGCGCCGCCGCTCACGCCCGCCTCCACCGCGTCGCCCGCGCGGCCCGCCGCGCTGGCCTCGCCCCACGCCGAACCGCCCGCTTTCCGCCACCCGCAAGCCCAGCGCGAGATCCGCCTGAACGAGCACCTGGTCGGCTACGCGCTGCGGCGCGCGCGCCGCAAGAGCATCGGCTTCGTCGTCGGCACCGAGGGTCTGAGCGTGGCCGCGCCCAAGTGGGTGGGCCAGCAGGACATCGATGCGGCGCTGCGCGAGAAGGCCGGCTGGATCCTGCGCAAGCTGGGCGAGCAGCAGCAGCGCGCGCAGCGGCTGCAGGCGGCCAAGGTCGACTGGCGCGACGGCACCGGCATCCCCTTCCTCGGCGAGACGGTGATCGTCGTGCTCGATTCGCGTGCGACCGGCGCGATCCTGAACACCGACGCATCCGCGCTGCCCGGCGTGCCGCGGCTGACGCTGCACGTGGGGCTGCCGCAGACCGCCACGCCCGAGCAGATCCGCGATGCGGTGCAGAGCTGGCTGCAGCGCCAGGCGCGGCGCATCTTCGAAGAACGCTGCCGGCATTTCGCGGCGCAGCTGAACGTGCGCTACACGCGGCTGAGCCTGTCGTCGGCGCAGACGCGCTGGGGCAGCGCCAGCGCCGACGGCGCGATCCGGCTGAACTGGCGGCTGATCCACTTCGCGATGCCGAGCATCGACTACGTGGTGGCGCACGAGCTGGCGCATCTGCGCGAGATGAACCACAGCCCGCGGTTCTGGGACGTGGTGCGCTCCGTCATGCCGGATTTCGAGCAGGTGCGAGGCACGTTGAAGGATGACGTCCTTCCTGTTTTCGACTGACGGAATGACGACCCCTCGACCGGTGGGTACACCGGTCGATCCCCCGGGGGGATGCGGGCCGGCCTGGGGCGGCCCGGCGCTCGGCCCGCTCCCGCATTCGTAGCCCGGATGCCAATCCGGGATCGTCGGACAATCCCCCGCTGATGTTCAGCCTCAACCGCTATTCCTTTCGCCAACTGCTGCTGGTCGCCTTCCTGCTGATCGCCGCGCTGCTCAGCGGCGCCTCGCTGCGCGGCCTGTTCCAGCTCGAAGGCCTGCTGCGCCAGAGCAGCGAGGGCGCGCGCCAGGCCGTCGCCCACACCGCCGACGCCCAGGTGCTGGCCGAGCGCACCGTCGCGATGGAGCGCGCGGCGCGCCAGTACCTGGTGCTGGACGACCCGGTGCTGCGCCAGCGCTTCGAGGAAGCCGCGCGCGACGCCACCGCCGCGCTGGCTCGCCTGGCCGACAACCGCATCCCGTCCAACCTGGCCGCCGACTGGCGCGCCACCGAGTCCGACATCGAGGCCCAGCTGCGCGGCCCCGAAGCCGCGATCCGGCTGCGCGAGGTCACCGTCACCACCGCGTTCCGCGAACTCGAATCGATCAATGCCGCCATCGCCGAACAGGTGCGCCTGGCCACCGAGGCGCGCAACCAGGTGCTGATGAACGAACTCGAGACCGGCCGTGCCGAGCTGGGCCGGCAGATCCTCGTCGCCATCGTCATCTCGATCGTGCTGGCGCTCGGCTTCGGCCTGTGGCTCGCGCGCCCGCTGAAGCGCCTGGAGCGCGCCGTCGTGAGCCTGGGCGAGAACCGCCTCGACCAGCCGATCGACATCCGCGGCCCGACCGACGTGCGCCTGCTCGGGCGCCGCCTCGAATGGCTGCGCCTGCGCCTGGCCGAGCTCGATTCCGACAAGTCGCGCTTCCTGCGCCACGTCTCGCACGAGCTGAAGACGCCGCTGGCCGCGCTGCGCGAAGGCGTCTCGTTGCTGGAGGATGGCGTCGCCGGCGAACTCAACGAGAACCAGCGCGAAGTCGCGCGCATCCTGCGCCAGAACACCCACGTGCTGCAGGGCCAGATCGAGGACCTGCTGCGCTTCAACGCCGCGGCCTTCGAGGCGCGCCAGCTGGTGCGCCGCAAGACCGAGCTGGTCGCCCTGATCCAGGACCTGGTCGCCCAGCAGCGGCTGCAATGGCAGGCACGCCAGCTGGCGGTGGTGGTCGACGGCGAGCCGCTGACCGCCGAGGTCGACGCCGACAAGCTGGGCGCGGCGCTCGGTAACCTTTTGTCCAACGCCATACGCTTCAGCCCGACGGGCGCTACCATCCGTTTTTCCGTGACCCGCGTGCCGGGCCGCGCGTGCATCGACATCGTCGACCAGGGCCTGGGTGTCGCGGCTGCCGACAGGGCGCGCGTGTTCGAGCCCTTCTACCGGGGCGAGCGACAGCCGGGCGACGCCGCGCGCGGCAGCGGCATCGGGCTGTCCATCGTGCACGAGTACGTCACGGCCCACGGGGGCCAGGTCGAGCTGATGGACGACGGCCCCGGCGCCCACTTTCACATCGAATTGCCCCATGCGCGTTAGTGCCCGTGTCCGTACCGCCCTCCGTTGCGTTGCCGCCTGCCTCGGCCTGGTGTCGCTGGCCGCCTGCGTGACGCAGCCGGT
>NZ_JBFUEB010000106.1:0-21149 GCF_056404395.1 Rhizobacter sp. P2_D12
GGTCGCGGCGGCAGCGCAGCGCCGCAGCCGTTCGCGCAGCGCATCCGGCGCGCGGTGGTAGTCGGCCTGGCTGCGCACCAGGCGGCTCAGCTCGCGCAGCTGTGCGGCCGGTGCGTGCAGCGCCGGGTCGCGCTCGGCCTGCAGCTGGCCGGCCAGGTCTAGTTCGCCGTCGACGAAGGCGTTCAGCTGCTCTGGCGTCATGGGGCTTCTCCGCGGCGCACCGCGCGCAGCACGGCGGTGCGCGGCCGGGCTTCGGGTTGCAGCGCGACGCGCAGCAGCGCGCGGGCGCGCGACAGCCGCGACATCACCGTGCCGAGCGGGATGTCGGCGATGCGGGCGATGTCGCGGTAGGGCAGGTCTTCGAGTTCGCGCAGCACCAGCACTTCGCGGAAGTCGATCGGCAGCGCGGCGATGGCCTGGTTCAGCTGCGCGCGGTCGGCGCGGCGCACGGCGTGCTCGTGCGGCTCGTCCCCCGGCGGCGCGGCGGCCTCGGGCACGCCGGCCTCGTCGTCGAAGTGCACCAGCTCGGCCGGCCGGTTCTCGCGCAGCCAGGCGTAGCAGGTGTGGCGCACGATGGTCAGCAGCCAGGGCCGGGCCTGGTCGCCGCGGAACGACGCGAAGTAGCGCATCGCGCGCAGGCAGGCCTCCTGCACCACGTCCTGCGCATCCTGGTCGTTGCGCGTGAGCCAGCGCGCGAGGTTGTAGGCCGCATCCAGGTGCGGCAGCGCGACGTGCTCGAAGCGGCGGCGGGTTTCATCGTCATCCACCGGGGGCTTACCGGCCGGCCGGCGGGTTTATTCCCGAGGCCGAGCGAATCGCTGGGGATGGCGGGCGGCGGGAATGGCGGTGCCGCGGCGGAGGTAGGGCCTGCGTGTCTTCACAACCCACAGGAGGGGCCATGGCCTCGTCATCGAATCGCAGGGAGTTTCTCCGGCTGGCCGGGCTGGGCGGCGTGGTGTTCGCCTCGGGCTGCACCGGCATGGCCGGCCGCAGCGCGGCGGACGACTTCTACTTCGTGCAGCTGTCCGACACCCACTGGGGCTTCGAGGGCGCGCCCAACCCCGATGCGCGCGGCACGCTGCCGAAGGCGGTGGCGGCGGTCAACGCGCTGGCGGACGCGCCGGATTTCATCGTCTTCACCGGCGACCTGACGCACACCACCGACGACCCGGTGCAGCGCCGCCAGCGGCTGCGCGAGTTCCGCGACATCGTCGGCGCGCTGAAGGTGCGCAGCCTGCACTTCATGCCCGGCGAGCACGACGCGGCACTGGATGGCGGCGAGGCCTACCGCGAGTTCTTCGGGCCGACGCACTATGCGTTCGACCACCGCGGCATGCACTTCATCGTGCTGGACAACGTGTCCGACCCGGGCGCGAGCGTCGGCGATGCGCAGCGCGCCTGGCTGGCCGATGACCTCGAGCGGCAGGCGCGCGAGACGCCGATCGTCGTCTTCACGCACCGCCCGCTGTTCGACCTGGCGCCGGCCTGGGACTGGGCGACGCGCGACGGCGCGCAGGTGATCGCGCTGCTGATGCCGTACCCGAACGTCACGGTGTTCTACGGCCACATCCACCAGGAGCACCACGTGATGACGGGGCACATCGCGCACCACTCGGCGAAGTCGCTGATCTTCCCGCTGCCGGCGCCGGGCTCGCAGCCGCGGCGCACGCCGCTCGCGTGGGATCCGGCGCAGCCGTACCGCGGGCTCGGGTTCCGGGAGGTCGAGCGCGAGCGCGCGGCCTGGCAGATCACCGAGCTGCCGGTGGTGAAGGCATGAGCCGCATCGAACGCCGACGGCTGATGGCGCTGGCCCTGCTGACTGTGCTGCCCGTGCCGGGGCGTGCGGCGGGGCCGCGCGTCATCCCCGTGGTCGCGAAGAAGTTCGCCTTCGTGCCCGACCAGATCCATGTCAGTGTCGGCGAGGAGGTCGTGCTCGAACTCAGTGCGCCCGAGGTACTGATGGGCTTCAGCGCGCCGGAACTCGGGCTGCGGCAGGACATCGTGCCGGGCCGCGTCACGCGGCTGCCGTTCACGCCGCAGAAGGCGGGACAGTTCGTGTTCAGCTGCGACGTGTTCTGCGGCTCCGGCCACGAGGGCATGGATGGCGTGATCGTGGTGGTGGCTGCTGCGGCGTAGGTGCCGGCTTCGATCCGGTCACGACGGCAGCGGCGATTCACGGATTCGCCGCCACTTTCGTCACGGGCATCGCCGTCCGCAGCGACGTCCAGTCGCGCCCCAGCACGACGCGCACGTCGCTGCGCAGGCCCGGCGTGGGTACGGTGTCGGCCCGCGCGTTCGCCGGCAGGGCGCGTGCAATCTGCTGCGCGGCCGCTTCGTATCCGTTGCCGTACTGGATCGTCGTGCGCTGCTGGGTGAAGCGCGGCTGGTTGCTCAGGCGGTCGACGGGCGCTCCCTGCGCGCTCAGCCAGCGACCGACGCGCGCTGCCATCCCGGCGACCCCGTTGCCGTTGCTGACCTCGAGCCGCAAGGGCCGCTGCGGCGGCGTCGCATCGATCGCCGGCGCCGTCCCCGGGTCGACACCCGCAGCCGCGCGGGGGTCCTCGTGCTCGACGGTCCTTGAAGCAGTTTCCGACCCCGGCGCGGCTTCCAGCGCTTCGCGCAGGTTCGCCAGCGCCGTCGGGTTGTCGCGCTCGCGCAGGAGGGCCGCCTTCAACTGCGTCGCCGCTTCATCCGGCCTGCCGGCGAGCAGCAGGACATAGCCGAGGTTGCTGCGCACATGGGCCCGCTCGGGGTCGAGCGCCAGGGCCTGGTGCAGCACGGCTTCGGCCTCGGCCAGGCGGCCGGCCTGCGCCAGCGCCACCCCCAGCGCATTGCGGGCCTCGACGTTGCGCGGGTCGGCGGCGATGGACTTGCGATAGGCGTCGATCGCCTTGTCCCAGGCCTGCGAACCATCCATGTAGCGGCCCATCGCGTAGTACGCCTGGCTCGATCCGGCCGAGTGCGTCACGGACAGGACCGGCTCGATCGGCCACGCCGGGACGACCGCGGCATCGAGCGAGGCGCAGCCGGCCAGCGCCAGCAGCACGCCGGCGGCGCTCCAGCCGGGGCGCATGCGATGCCGCCAGGACGGCTGTGCCGCGGGCACGGCCGCGGGCCGCAGGACGGGTGGGGTCCGGACTTGAAAGCCGGTCCCGATATGGCATTGGAAGCGCATGGCGAGTACTCCTGGTTGGAATGGCCGGTGGGCCGGCTACCCGCCCGCGCCCATCGACGGCAGCACGACGCGAACCATCTGGATCACCGCGGGGCCGATGATCACCAGCATCAGCGCGGGAAAGATGCAGAAGATCAGCGGGAACAGCAGCTTCAGCGGAATCTTGGCCGCCGCCTCCTGGGCCTTCTGGCGGCGCAGCGTCCGCACGGTCTCCGAGTGCACGCGCAGCGACTGGGCGATGCTCGTGCCGAAACGGTCCGCCTGGTTGATCATCGACACGAAGCCTTCGACCTCCTCGACGCCGGTGCGGATGCCGAGGTTGCGCAGCGCCCTGTCGCGCGGTGCGCCGGCCCGCAGTTCGAGATTGACCAGGCGCAGTTCCTCGCTGAGCGTCGGACTCTTGTGGACCATGTCCTCGCAGACCTTGTTGAGCGCCGCTTCGGTGCCCAGGCCCGCCTCCATGCACACCGTCATCAGGTCCAGCGCGTCCGGGAAGTTCTCGAAGATCTCGCGCTGGCGCCGCGAGATGGCCTTGGACAGCAGGTAGTTCGGCAGGTAGTAGCCGAGCGTCGACGCCCCCAGCAGGAACAGCAGCAAGCCGTAGCCCTGGACCTGCGCGCCGGACAGCGTCAGCGCCGCGAAGGTCAGCATCGGCAGGCCCAGCGCCAGCACCGTCTTCAGCCCGAAGAAGGCCATCGGTGCCGTGCTGCCTCGAATGCCGGCGTTCATGAAGCGCCGGCGCAATGCCGAGGTTTCGAAGCCGGCATCGGGGACCGACAGCCTGGCCAGCGGCCGGGTCGCCCGCGCCACCCGGTCGATCCAGTAGTCGGCCGTGTGGGCCGGCTCGGTGCCGTCGCCGCCGAGCACGCGCTTGACGCGCTGGTCGGTGGCCGTGCCCGCGGTCCTGCCGAGCAGCCAGATGGCCACGGCGAAGGTGGCCACGAACACCAGGACCAGGAATCCGATCTGAGCTTGAGACATCGTGTTCTCCCTTGCCGTTCAGACGCGGATGCGGATGATGCTGCGCATCCACAGCACGCCCAGGGCCATGATCAAGAGGGCCGCGCCGACCAGGCGGATGCCGGTCGGATCGGTCCACAGGACCGCCATGAACTGCGGCGTGATGATGTTGATGAGCGCGCCGGTCGCGAACGGCAGCGCGATCAGGATCCAGGCCGACAGGCGTCCTTCGGCGGAAAGGGTTCGCACCTCGCCCAGCAGCTTCAAGCGCGCACGCACGATCCCGGCGATGTTGTCGAGCAGCTCGGCGAGGTTGCCTCCCGAGTCGCGCTGCACCGTCACCGCGACCACGAAGTAGGCCAGGTCGGCCACCGGCACGCGATCGGCAAGGCGCAGCAAGGCGACCTGCTGCGGCACGCCGTAGTTGGTCTCGTCGAACAGCGTGCGGAACTCGTGGCCGATCGGGTCGGCCATCTCGTCGCCGACCATCTGCACCGAGGTCGGAAATGCGTGGCCGGCCCGCATCGCCCGGCTCATCAGGTCGAGCGCTTCGGGGATCTGCTTCTCGAACAGGCGGATCCGCTTGTCGCGCCGGCGGGACAGGCGCCACCACGGCAAGACGGCGAGGAGCAGTGCGCCGAACAACGAGAACAGCAACGGGCGCGCCAGCAGCAGCGGGACAAAGAACCCGAACAACCCGAAGCCCGCGCTGGTCAGGACGATCTCGCCGGCCGTCGTGCCGGTCCCGGAGGTCTCCAGGTAGCGCAGCAGGCGCCCGCCGTTGGGCAGCAGTCCGATCAGGTGATCGTCGAGCCAGCTCCAGTGCCCCCTCGGCCGGGTGCGCTCGATCGACAACGTGGTCTCGCCGCCCGGGCTGGCCAGGTGGCGAAGGCGCGCCGCCAGGCGCTTGGACTCGGCACTGTTCTTCGATGCCCAGAGCGTGTAGAGGCCTTCCATGGCGAGCACCACCGCCACGAACAGCATCACCGCGAACAGGATGTAGCTGGTGTCCATGCTGGTTACTCCATGCGCCGCGACGGATCGAACAGCGAATCCGGCAGGATGATGCCGCGCGACTTCAGGCGCTCCATGAAGCGCGGCCGCACCCCGCTTGCCTGGAAGCAGCCCTTGACCGAGCCGTCGGTGTCGACCCCGGTCTGCTTGAAGCTGAAGATCTCCTGCATCGAGATCATCTCGCCCTCCATCCCGGTGACCTCCGAGATGCTGATCAGCTTGCGCTTGCCGTCGGTCAGCCGGTTGGTCTGGATCACGACGTTGATCGCCGAGGCGATCTGCCCGCGCGCCACCTTCGGCGGCAGGTTCATGCCGCCCATCGCCAGCATGTTCTCCAGCCGCGCCAGCGCATCGCGCGCCGTGTTGGCGTGCACCGTCGTCATCGAGCCTTCGTGCCCGGTGTTCATCGCCTGCAGCATGTCGAGCGCCTCGGCGCCGCGGGTCTCGCCGAGGATGATGCGGTCCGGGCGCATGCGCAGCGCATTGCGCACCAGCGCGCGCTGGGTCACTTCGCCCTTGCCCTCGATGTTCGGCGGCCGCGTCTCCAGGCGCACCACGTGCGGCTGGCGCAGCTGCAGTTCGGCCGCGTCCTCGATCGTGACCACGCGCTCGCTCGCGTCGATGAAGCCCGACATGATGTTCAGCAGCGTCGTCTTGCCGCTGCCCGTGCCGCCCGAGATCAGCAGGTTCACCTCCGCGTTGGACAGCGCCTGCAGCACCTCGGCCATCTCGACGGTGAGGGTCTTGAACTCGACCAGCTTGGCCATCGTCAGCGGCACCACCGAGAAACGCCGGATCGACATCACCGGGCCGTCGAGCGCGAGCGGCGGGATGATCACGTTGACGCGCGAGCCGTCGGCCAGCCGCGCATCGGCCATCGGGCTCGACTCGTCGACGCGCCGGCCCACGCGCGAGACGATCTTGTCGATGATCTTCATCAGGTGGTCGTCGTCGGCGAAGGTGACGTCGGTCAGGCTCAGCTGGCCGCGCCGCTCCACGTACACCTGCTGCGCGCCGTTGACGAGGATGTCGGAGATGGTCGGATCGGCCAACAGCGGTTCGAGCGGGCCGAGGCCCAGCATCTCGTGCTGGATGTCGCGCACCAGGGTGCGCCGCTCCAGCGCATTGACGATGACGTTCTCTTCCGACAGCAGGCGCTCGACCATCACGCTCAATTCCTCGCGCAGGCGCTCGGCGGACATGCCCTCCATCGCCTCCAGGTCGAGCCGCCCCAGCAGCAGCTGGTGCACGCGGCTCTTCATCTGCTGGTAGGCGTGCGAGACCTGCGCCGGCGTGTCGGCATTGCGCGGCTCGAAGCGCGCCTCCTCCGCCGCGGGTTCGCTGGCCAGCCGCTCTCTCAGCTTGAACATCAAGCCCGTCGTACCGCTCATGTGATTCCCCCGATGAAACTGGACAGCCAGCTGCTGTCGCGCTTGCCGACGTCGACCCCCGGTGCGACCGCTTCCGCGAGTTCCTGCAGGGCGCGCGTGACCGGGCTCTTGCGCGAGAGCTTGGCGATCGGCACACCCTGGTTGACCGATGCGTTCACCGCGCTGAAATGGTTCGGGATGGTGGTGATGTCGCGCACGCCGAGCCCCTGCTCGAGCGTCTCCAGCGTGATGTCGCCGACCTTCTGGTGGCGGTTGACGATCCAGTGCACCTTGTGGGCCGGGTACTCGAGCGAGCGGAACAGCCCGTGCAGGCGCTTGGCGTCGCGCAGCTGCGGCAGGTTCAGCTGCAGCACCGGGAAGATCCGCGTCGCCATGTCCAGCGCCTGCAGGCTGACGGCGTCGATCGAGCGGCCCACGTCGAGCACGACGAAGTCGAACATCTGGCGCGCCTGCTTGACGATCGCCTCCACGTGCGCGGCCTTCACCTCCAGGGCCTGCGCGAGTTCGTGCGGCGCCGCCAGCACCGAAAGCGTGGGGCTCAGCGCCACCATGGCCGAGCGCAGCAGCTCGGCATCGAGCCGGCCGACGTGGCGGGCCACCTCGGCCACATCGCTGCCGCCGCGCTGGTCGGTGAGCATGAGCATGGCGTCCCCGAACTGGAGATCGAGGTCGAGCAGGCCCACGGTGCGCCCGTCGCGCGCCGACAGCACATGGGCCAGGTTCGCGGCGAGAAAGCTCGCCCCGCTGCCGCCCTTGCAGGCCATCATGACGAACACCTCGCCGAGCGCGGCGGGCGCAGGCTGGTGATGCTTGCGCGCGACGCGCTGCAGTGCCGCCTTCAGCAGGTGCGCTTCGACAGGCGGGGGCAGCACCTCGCGCACGCCCATCTGCATCGCCCGCAACAGGAAGGCCGGCGACTGTTCCGCGGAGATGACGATCGCCTCGACGTCCGGGTGGGCATGCGTGATGCGCCCGATCGCGTCGAGCCCGACGGCATCGACGCCGTCGACGATCAACAGGCCTGGGCGGCTGCCGTTGATGATCGCCGGCAGCCCGGCCGCCGGCGTGATGGCGGCCAGGACCTCGAGGTCTGGATCGGCCGTGCGAACCATCCGCGCGACGTGCTCCGCTCGTTCCGCGTTGTGCGAGACTACTTTGACTTTCATGTCGGCTTTCGTTCGGGGCTGATCATTGGCAGGCGGGATTGGCGACGCCGCCAAACGTGCTTTGCATGCTCTCGCGCGGCAAGGTGGTGCTGAAGGTCGGCATCAGCACGGACAAGGGCACGAAGGGGATGGCGGTCTGGATCGGCGTCGTCGTGACGATGCTCACGGTCACCAGCCGGCAGGTGGTGGCGGCGCTCGCGTCGTCGCAGCCCGCCGGTGTGCGCGCGACCACGATGTCCGCGTCGGCCACGATCGGCAGCAGCTGGCGCATCCGGCCCGCGATCAGGTCGCGCGAGGTCGTGTTCGGATCGCACACGACGGCCATGCGGGCGCCCAGCCGCGTGACCTCGGCGGCGGTGTTCCAGTAGAACATCAGCCGGCCCATCTCGAAGGCGCCGAACAGGATCGTGAAGAACACCAGCGAGACGAGCGCGAACTCGACCGCGGCGGCTCCCCGGCTGCGCGGGGCGCGCGCTCGCAGAAGACTGGGTCGGGTCGGCGTCATAGCGGCTGCACCATGGTGGCGCTGATCGCGCCGAAGGCGATCGACGGCATCGCGAACGGCACCATCGACGTGAACTGGTATCCGGTGACCGTCACCGTGACCAGGTTGACCACGCCGCGCGTCGTCGGCTGGAGGTTGTGCGTGGCGGGGCAGGACAGGCGGTCGCACACCGCGATCTGCGCCAGCGCCAGGCCGGGCAGCAGCGTCGTCCCCGTGCAGGTGGTGCCGTTGTTCGTCGGCGACCCGCTGAGCGCCAGGCAGCGCCCCCCCAGCGTGTCGCCGGGCGTGGCGGTCGACTGGTAGCGCGCGGCATCGCGCACCGTCTTCGTCACCGAATTGAACTCGTGCAGCGCGCGGCCGAATTCGGTGATGCCGAAGGTCAGCGCGGCCAGCGGCAGGGTCAGCAGCGCGAGTTCGATCGCCGCGGCGCCGCGCTGGGCGAGTCGTCGGCTTGCGAGGCACCGCATCATTGCACCAGCGTGGGCACTTGCGGCCCGGTGCTGCCTGCGCCACCCGCCAACCCGCCGGCGCGGCAGGGGCTGCCGGCCGACGCCGCGTCGCCGCGGTATTCGAGATAGAGCGTGCCGCTGGCGCCGTTGGACATCGGGTTGAGCATCAGCACGCACGCCATGCTGATGATGGGCACGGTGTTGCCGCCGGCGCAATCGATGACCGGCGCCGCGACCAGGCGGCGGTCGCTGCCCAGGGTGACGTAGTCGCTCGTCGTGGTGTCCGGGTCGCCGGCAATGTTGCCGCCTGCCCCGCCCACGCCGTACTGGCCGCTGATGAAGGGCGTGTTGCTTCCCTGCCGCGCACGGTAGTCCGCATAGGCGCTGGTGCCGATGCCGATGACCGGCGAGCCGGGCGCCTGGTTCGGGTAGGCGTAGCCGGTCCGGTCGGGCGGGGCGGTGGCCGGCGTGTAGGCATTCGCGCCGTTCGGGTAGATGCCGAAACGGGTGTTGTAGGCCGTCTTGGCGCCCTGCTCGGTGCCGGGCTGCTGGACGTTGCCGCCGACCTGGATGCCGCACACCTGGCCGTTGCCGACGAGCTGGTCGCGGACCTCCGAGGCGCCGCCCGCACTCGGCGTGAAGTCGACCCAGCGGAAGCTGCCCGTCACGTCGTCGGTGGCGTTGTTGCCGTTGCCGTTCGAGGTGAAGCTGCCGGTGATCCATTCGCCGACGGCGTAGCCGCCCGGCTTGCTGCAGATCCCCAGCGGCGCGGCATTGCAGAAGGACTGCGACGGCGCCCGCGTGGCMACGCCGGACGAGGACACCGTCTGCGAGCCGGCACCGAAGACGCCCATGAACCACGGCGCGAGGCCGGTGGCGCGCGCGGTGCACATCGCGTAGCGCGAGTTGTTCGACGCGCCGCCCGCCACCGAGAGGTAGTTCGCGTTCGGTGCCAGCGTGGTGCTGAACTTGACGTCGGCCGCGGCGATGGCCACCGGGTCGACCTGGAAGTCGCGCCGGTTGCGGGCCGCCGCGTAGATGCCGGCCGCCTGGGCGTTCAACACGAAGGACGCCGGGCAGGCACCGCCGGTGGGGTCGCAGGTCAGTTCCGCGGAGGCGGCCAGGGCGCAAGCGTCGGCCGCGGTTTGCAGTTCGGTCCGGTTGATGTACAGGCGCCCGACGTCGATCGCGATGCCGGCGAAGCCGAACAGGACAAGCGCAGACAGGGCGACCACGACCGCCACCGCACCGCGCTGGTGGCGTGGAGGGGCCGGGCGGGCGGGGCGCTGCAGGATGGAGTCCATGGCCATTTCTCGCGTGGGCAAGCGGTCGTGCGGCCCTACTGGCCCGGGACCAGCGTGATCGCGGGCGCCTTCACCTCCTTGACGGCATAGCCGTACGAGGTGGCGTAGTTGGTTTGCGCGCCCGCGGTGGCCTTGCTGTCGATCACCGGGCCGGTGGTGTTCCGGCTCGACGCGCCGGGGTCGATGACTTGCGTCGCACGCGCCTGCCGCGCGGCGTCGCCGAAGCGGGACTCCCAGTCGGGCGCGGTCGCCGCGCAACCGGCGAGGGCCGCGCAGGCGCAGAAGAGGGACAGGGCAAACGGGATCGGTGTCATGGTCGTGCTCCTCATGGCTTGACTTGGAAGCCGCCGCCCGGGACGGTCGGCGCCGGCAGTGCTGCGTCGGACCTGGCCGGCGGTGCATCAGGCCGCGCCTCGAGGCGGCCGTTGAGCATCAGGTCCGTGCGGCTCGGCTCGTGGTAGTTGTCGGTCGGCAGCGTGAAGTTCGCCGGCAACGGCTTGACCAGGCGCGGCGTGATGACGAACACCAGTTCCGATTTGTCGGACTGGAACTCGGTGCTGCGGAACAGCRCGCCGACGATGGGCAGCTCGCCCAGGATCGGGAAGGCCTTGACGTTGGCCGTCGTGTTGTTCTTGATCAGCCCGCCGATCGCGAAGCTCTGGCCATCGATCAGCTGCACCGTGGTGGCGGTCTTGCGCGAGGTGAACGACGGCAGGATCGCCGTTCCCGAGACACCCGAGGCCACGATGCCGATGCCGTCGCGGTTGAGGTCCGAGACCTCGGTCACCAATTCGAGGTTGATGCGCCCGCCGTCGAGCACGGTGGGCCTGAAGCGCACCGACACGCCGAATTCCTTCTCCTCCAGCGTGATCGTGGTGCCGCCGTTCGAGTTGGCCTGCGACACCGGGATGAAGATCTTGCCGCCGGCATTGAATCGGCCTTCCTGGCCGCTGATGGCCATGATGTTCGGCTCGGCCAGCACCTTCACCAGGCCGTCGTCCTTCTGGGCGTCGAAGCTCACGCCGAACGTGCTGCCCGCCGACCGGGTGGCACCGAGCGCGGCATTGCCTCCCGACAGGAAGTTGGCGAGCAGGTTGTAGGTCCAGTTGCCGTTCGTGCGCGACCCGCCGAGCTGCACGCCCAGCTTGTCGATCAGGGACTTCGAGACCTCGGCCACCTTGACCTCGAGCATGACCTGCTGCGGCGACGCGGTGGCCAGCATGTTGACGATGCGCGGGTTCGCTCCCGCGATGCTGGCGCCGCTGTTGCCGCCGGCGCCGCTGCGCACGAAGGCATTGGCCAGGTCCATCACGCGGATCACGGAACCCGAATCGGCCACCGTGCCGGTGAGCACGATCGAATCGTAGGCGGCCGAGACCCGGATGCTCTTTTCTTCCGGCAGCAACTGGCCGATCACGGTCTGCAATGCCGCCGTGTCCATGCCGACGATGACGTCGAAGGCGGTGCAGCCGCCGTCCTGGTCGAGCAGCACCACGTTGGTCGAGCCGATGCCCTTGCCGAGCACGTAGACCTCGGTCTGGCTGAGCAGCAGGATGTCGATGTCGGCGACGCCGGGGCGGTGCTCGGTGCTGGTCGGCACCGCAGTGCCCACCTTGTCGGTCTTCTCGTTCGGCTCCTTCGGTGCCGCGGCGCGCGAGTTCTCGGGGTTGCCGAGCAGGATGCGCTTGATCGGACTCGATGGCTTGATGACGGTGGACTTTCCGACGCTCACCTGCACGACCGGCGCGACGTCCACCCGGCCGCAGGGTGCGCTCGGGTAGGCTGCGGTGACGGCCCGCGCCAGCGGCGCCGCCCGTGCCGGGGTTTGTGCCGGCGCCTGTGCCGAGGCGGCCGATGTGGCCAGGGCGACTGCCCAGGCCAGCAAGGCATGGCACCGGGCCTGGGCCGGTGGGGTGGAGCGACATTGACTGCGCATGGAATCTCCCTGGTGGGTCATGGGGGTGTGCCGGCCGGCGTGCTCAGAAGCAATCCATCGTCCGCACCGTGCCGCGGATCACCTCGACACAGTTGCCGGATCGCGGGGCGACGGCGACCGCGCGCGGCGCCGCGCGGGCCACGGGTGGGGCCTTGACGGCGACGGGCGCGGCGGCGATCGGCCTGGCCGGCTCGCGCTCCTCGTTCAGCAAGCTCGTCTTGGTGGCACCGTCGGTGCCGCCGGGCTTGGGGTCGCTCTGGTTGCGCAGCACCAGCGACAGCGTGCCGACGCTGCGGGCCAGGTCCAGCCCCTCGGCCTGGGCCGGCGTGACTTCGAGCGTCACGGCGTTGACGACCTTGGGCTTGGTGCTGTCGCGGTCGGCTTCCTGCGCCACGGCGAGCACCAGGATGCGTTCGAGCACGATCTTGCTGATCGCGTTGTCCTTGTCCCCGCCGCGGGCGCGCTCGTTCTGCGTGTTCACCATGATGTCCACGTAGTTGCCCGGCAGCGCGAAGCCGGCGACGCCGACCACGTCGTTGACGCGCACCGTCATGGCGCGCTTGCCTTCGGAGACGACCGCCGACAAGCCGCCCTTGGTGCCGGCGGGGGCGAGCTTGGCCTCGATCAGCGGCTCGCCGCGCGCGACGCTGGTCTTGACGACGCGCCCGTCCAGCGCTGCCAGGTCGACGAACGCGCCGGGCGGGACGCTGCTGGGCGGCCATTCGACCGATCGCAGCATCTCGGGCGTCAGCTTCGCGCCGATCTCGACGTCGGTCGCCGCGACCGCGATGCGGTCGCCGCCCTTGGCCTGCGCCTGCATCCAGCGCGATGCCATCACCACTGCCGCGGCACCCGCGAGCAGGGCCACCAGCAGCATGATCAAACCTCGGGTGCCCTTCATGATGTCGTCTCCAGTGTGCGCGGCCCGCTCATCGTGCGAGGACCGCCGATGCCGTGCGTTGCGAAACAGTTGTGCCAGGCCCAGTCCAGCATCGCCGCGCTCAGCTCGGGGGCCTGCCCGAGATAGGCCGCGTAGTCGGCGATCTGGCTCACCAGGTCGCGTGGGTAGCACGCCAGCAGCGGCCGATCCAGGCGCCGGTGGCAGTGCTGCAGCAGGTGGTCGAAGCCGGCGTCGGTGAAATGCACCCGGTAGGCATGGCAGGCCTCGTGCACGATCCGGCGGTAGTCGTCGAGATCGACCGGGCCGACATGGATCTTGGAGCCGATGCGCCGGAGAAAGGCGTCGTCCGCGACCTCGTCCGGCGGCAGGTTGGTCGAGAAGAACAGCTGGCTGTCGAACGGAATCCGGAACTTCGCGCCGTTGCGCAGCAGGAGGTAGTCGTGGCGCTGCTCCATCGGCAGCAGCCAGCGGTTGAGCAACTGGCGCGGCGTGACCAGCTGGCGGCCCAGGTCATCGACCAGGAACAGCCCGTTGTTGGCCTTGAAGTGCGGCGGCGCCTGGTAGTAGCCGGCGCGCGGATCGAACACGAGGTCGAGCATCTCCAGCGTCAGCTCGCCGCCGGTGACGACGACCGGGCGCTCGCACAGCATCCAGCGCGAATCGACGCGCTGGCGGTTGTCGATCGTCTGGAGCGGGCCGGTGCCCGCACGGGCCGGCCGGTGCACGAGCGGGTCGTACAGGCGGATGATCTCGCCGCCGACCTCCACCGCATGCGGCACGGCGATGTCGCCGGTCAGCAGCCGGGCCATCTGTTCGAACAGGTAGGTCTTGCCGGCGCCCGGCGGGCCGTACAACATCACCGCGCGGCGCGAGTTGAGCGCGGCACCGAGCTGGTCGCGCAGTTCGCGGCGGATCGCCAGGTCGACCAGGACCTGCTCGAATCGCTGCTTCGTCACGCCCAGGCCGGCGACGCTCTGCGCCTGCACCTGCGCGGTATAGGCGCCGATCGGCACCGGTGCCGGCCCGCTGTACAGGTTGCGCGCCAGGGCATCGGCGGCGCGGACGCGGCCGGCGCTGGTCAGTTCGTAGCTCACGTCGCCGTCGCGCGCACCGCGCAGCCGCACATCGACCAGCGACTCCTTGCGCAGCACCAGGAACAGCTCCTCGAGCAGGGCCGGGCTGAGCTTGATGTGCTGCGAGAGGTCGTGCAGGTGCTGCAGGCCGTGTTGTTGCATCACCTTGAGCAGCAGTTCCATCAGCAGCAGCAGCGGCAGCCCGGTGTCCTGCGGTTGGCGCGGGGCGGGCGGCAGTTCGCCCGCCGGGTGCGACGGAATCGGGCGGGCCGGCATGGGGATGGAGGTCAGGTTGTGCATGGGGTCACGGGGCTGAATGCCTGAGCTGCCAGGCCACCTGGGCCAGCGCACCGGCCGCGATCGCCAGTGCGTAAGGCATCCGCACGCTGCCGGGTGGCGGCGCATCGAGCGCCGCGAGCTTGCCGGTCTGCGCGCCGACGAGCGTGGTCGTGAGCATCGTGCGCACGTTGGCCAGGACCTGGCGGCTCGATCGCGAGGCCAGCATCACGATGACCGCCATCGCGCCGCCGGCGAGCAGCGTCATCAGCGTGGCCGTGAGCAGCAGTTGCGGGCCGAGCCACACGCCGACCATCGCGAGCAGCTTGACGTCGCCGGCGCCAACGGCGCGCAGCAGATACAGGGGCATGAACATCGCGAGTCCGGCACCGAGGCCGAGCAGGGCCTGCCATGCACCGAGACTCCCCCACGCGGACTCGAACAGTCCCGCGCCGTGCGGCGCGAAGGCCTGCAGGGCCATGCCCCAGACGATGCCGTTCGCCACCAGCAGGTTGGGAACGCGGCGCTGCCGCAGATCGAACCAGGCGGCGGTCGCGAGCCAGGCCGTCAACGCGGCGGCGCACAGGATGGTCGGCGAGAGCATGGGCATCGAGGCTCGAGGAGGGAGGTGGTGGGGGAGGCCATCGGACCGGGCGCAGGGCCGGTCCGAGGGCCCGGGTTGCCCTGACTCAGGCGACCAAGGCGCAGATCGCAGCCGTCGGCGTCGCCATGCAATTGCCCAGGCGCGTGAAGATGCCGTTCAGGTTGGTGCCCAGCAAGGTGGCGCCGACGATGATGGCCACCGCGATCAGCGCGGCGATCAGGCCGTACTCGATCGCGGCTGCGCCGTCTTCTTCGCGGATGAACGATTGAACGAATTGAGCAAGTTTCATGATGAGGTCCTTCGTGGGGGTGAATGAAAGCCGAGGTGGGCTCAGACGACCAGCGCGCAGATGGCGGCGGTCGGCGTCGCCATGCAGTCGCCCAGGCGCGTGAAGATGCCGTTCAGGTTGGTGCCCAGCAGCGAGGCGCCGACGATGATGGCCACCGCGATCAGCGCGGCGATCAAGCCGTACTCGATGGCCGCTGCGCCATCGTCCTCGCGGATGAAAGATTGAACGAATGCAACGAACTTCATGGATCCTTCCTCTCTGCCGGTGAATGAAATGCCGACCTGTTGAACGCCAGCCGGCGGATTGCGTTTCGATGGGTTGACTCTAGGGATGGACAGCCCTCGGCGCATCGGATGGAGTGCGTGCGGCCTATGGACGATTGCTCCCGAGGTCAGGTGACAAAGCGCCTCCCGCGTTCGCGGGGTCGATCGCGGCAATCAGGTCGGCGGCCGGCGCCGACTTGTGCAGGCATGAGCGCGCGCCCAATCGCAACGCGAGCGCGGCGACGCTGCAGTCCGAGAGGCTGGTGAGCACCACCACGGCACAGGGCGCGGTGCGGCGCAGCACGGGAATCAGGGCCAGGCCGTCCTCGCCGCCGAGGTTGACGTCGAGCACGACGACATCGGGCTGCAGTTCGCAGGTGCGGGCCAGCGCCTCGCGCACCGTGGCGGCCGTGCCGGCGCACGCCATGCGGGGCCGTTCGGCATCGATCAGGCTGGCGATTCCGATGCGGATGCCGACGTGGTCGTCGACCACCAGGATCTTGAGATGACCATCGCTGTCCATGCGCGCCCTCGGCAGTTGACCCGGCAGGCCGGGACGGCGTGGCGGGAACTTCAGGCTAGGGCCGCGCGGGCGGGACCGACAGGTCGAATGCTGTGGGCAAGGTCGGGAGCTTTGTCCCGGCTTGCGCGTGCGCCGTCAGAACAGGAACGGCACGATGCGCCAGCGCACGGTCGAGCAGTAGGCGGTGTAGTCGGGCCCTTGCTCTCCGCGTTGGAGCACCGCTTCCTCGCGCACCATGCGGACCGTCTGCGCGGCATAGAGCAGCACGAGCACGAGCACGTTCTGCAGCGCGAAGTTGCTCAGCAGGAAGCCCACGTGGCCGATCAGGTAGCCCAGGTAGATCGGGTGGCGCACGACGCGGTAGGGGCCGCGCGTGACCAGCCCGCGCGCGGCCGGCAGCACGCCGAAGGACCGCCCGAGCGTCATCTTCGCCAGCAGCTGCCACGCGATGCCGCAGGTCTGCAGCGTGGCGCCCGCCCATTCGGGGATCAGGCGCTGCGTCCCCGCATACTCGAAGAACAGGAAGAAGCTGAGCGACAGCGCTGTCGCGGCGATGGCCAGCGGCGATGCGTCGCGCAGCACCGCCCGCCGCGCGAACAACAGCAGCGCGACCGTGAGCCCCTCGGAGACCAGCAGCATCAGCAGCGTGTAGCGCTGCGGGTTGGCCCACCAGTACCTGGCGATGATGGCGACGAAGCTGCCGTAGACGATCAACGCCAGAGCGCGCAGGGCGAACTCCGTCAGCGCTTCGGCACGCGGTGAGGTGGTTTTCACGGTGACGGGTGCTCAGGCCGGGAGCGGCCAGGCCGAGTCGGGGCGGCCGGCGTGCCCGCCCAGCAGCGACAGTTCCGGCGCCAGCCTGTGCTGCAGGGCAAATGCGTAGAGATCGAGCTTGCCCTGCACGTGCAGCTTGCTGTAGATCACGGTGAGGTGATTGCGCAAGGTGTGCTCGCTCATGCCCAGCTCGTCGGCGACCACGAGGCTCTTGGCGCCACGGTGCCTGACGATCGCGAGGATCACCTGGCGTTCCTTGGGCGTGAGCGTGTCGATGCGCTGCGTTGCATCGTCCCGGGTGGCGGGCCGCGCCGCGGCCAGACCGGGCACCGCGCCGAGCAGCATCGACATCAACGAACCGTCGAAGCAGACTTCGCCCGCATGCACGCGCTCGATGGCCTTCAGGATGTGCTCGGTCGGCTGCGACTTGAGCACCACGCCGCGTGCGCCGCGCATCACGGCCTCGCGGTGGTGCGATGGATCGAGATCGCCGGTGAGCAAGACCACCTTCACGCCGGCGCCGTCGACGAGCTGGCGCACGCAATCGATCGCGTTCGCGTCGCGCAGGCCGAGGTCGAGCAGCACCACGTCGGTCTGCGGCAGCGCGGGATGCGCCAGCAGTTCCGCGCAGGACGTCGCGGTCCCGGACACGCACATCCCCGGCCTTGCGCTGTCGACCAGCTGTCCCAGGCCCCACAGGGTCACCTGGTGGTCATCGGCAAGAAGGACGCGGATCGCACGCACCGGGGTGCACCCGGACGCGTTGTCCGTCGCTGAAGAAGGGCTCATCCGACGACTCCCAGCAAAGGCAGTGTGATCACGATCTCGGTGAAGTCCGGCTGGTGGCTGACTTCGACGCCACCCCCCAGCTCGGTGGCGCGTTCGGTGAGCGAGCGGGGCAGGAAGTCCGCCGGCAAGGTGTCCTCGGGGCCGTGGTCATTGCGCAAGCGCAACAGCACGTCGGTCTGGGTGACGTCCAGCAGGACCGTCACCGCCCTGGCCGAGGTGTGCCGCCGCGCGTTCGTCAGCGCCTCGTTGACCATCAGCAGCACGGCTTTCGCCGCGGCGCCGCGCAACCGGGGCGCGTGCGGTGCGAAGACATTCACCTTGAGCCCGTAGAGCGACTCGAAGCGCCGCGCTTCGCGATGCAGGGCGGCAAGCGGCGCGCTGTCCTCCTGGTTGGGATCGTCGCCGCGCCGCAGTCCGCTGACCACGTCGCGCAGCGTGTGCAGTTCCTCGGTCGCCATCGCGACGAGTTGCTGGATGTGGTGGCTGACGGGGTTGCCGGGCCCGGCCTGCCGGGCGAGCGCCTCCAGGCCGTACTTGAGGCCGAGGTAGGGCTGCACCGCGCTGTCGTGCAGGTCGCGGCCGATGCGTTCGCGCTCGCGCGAAGCGGTCTCCCGCTGCAACTGCTCGAGCAGGTCGCTGCGTTCCAGCAAGGGGATCGTCTCGCGCATGACGTCGTTGAGCCAGCGCAGGTCGGCGGCGGAGAACGCAGGCGCCGCACGCGACAGGCACAGCATGCCCAGCGGCTGCCCGTAGCTCATCAGCGGCAGCGCAAGCGCCTGAACACCGATGCCTGCCAGTGCGCGCCTGGCGGCATCGTCCGGCAGCCTGGAATGTGCGCCGCTCGCCACGTTGATCGCGGTGGCGCAATCCGTCGTGCCGTCGCTCGTCCCGATGCAACCCAGGTCGCGCGGCAGCGGCGACAGCCGCTCGCGCCACGGCAGCGCGTCCTGGTCGGACAGCACGACCGTCTGCGTGCCCTGCCGCCAGTGGAAGATGCGCGGTTCGGGGCCGTGCAGGCTGATGGTGGCGGCATTCAATCCGAAGTGCGAAGCGAGTTGCTGCAGCAGCGCGTCCACGTGATGACGAAGCCCCTGGCGAGGGTCGGCCAGGCCGTTGACCGTTTCGACCAGCTTGAGGCGTTGCCGCAGCTCGCGGCTCGGTCGTGCGAGCAAGGCGGCCGCCGGCCCCAGCGCGAGCAGGATGACGGGCACGCTCACCGGCAACGCCGGCAGCGAACCGAGGCTGCGCAGCGAGCCTGTCAGCACCAGCATGACGGCTGCGCAGGTGATGGCCAGCATCGTGGCCGGAAAGGCCCCGGCCAGGACCGCGACGGCGACCACCGGAAGCACGGTCGCGATGCCGAACAAGGGCAGCGTGCCTGCGACGAGCTGGCTCGTGACGAGCAGCACGCCGGCATCGACCCAGAGCCACGCCTTCGAGGCCGCGCGCGGCCAGCCGTCCAGCGTCTTCCACAGCAGAACGCCGGACCAGATCAGGTAGGGCAGCAGCAGGATCAGATCGAAACCCCAGGGGACCTCGGGGTTGATCAGCAGGACGATGCAGCTGAGGACGGCCAGCAGCGCGCGAACGCCCGCGACGAAGCGCAGGAACGCCAGCGCGGAAGGCACCAGTCGCACCGGACGGTGCATGGGCGACAGGGGCAACTGCATTGGCGAGTTCATGCGCTGATTCTCTGGACGAACCGCATGCGATGCACCCCTCCGGTCATGGGATCAAGACGCACGTGCGTCCCGAGCCCGTGACTTAGTCCCGCCGGATAGCCGGCAGCGACCAGGATGCATGGTGAACGAACGCTGCGTTGCCGACTTGATCCATCTCAACGGCGGACGCGGATCGCGGCGCCGGCGGTGGAACTCGACGGACTCACATGCTGCGCCGGTACTGCCCACCCACCTCGAACAGCGCCGCCGTGATCTGGCCGAGCGAGCAGCAGCGCACCGCCTCCATCAGCACCTCGAACACGTTGCGGTTGTCGATCACCGCCTGCTGCAGCCGCTGAAGCATCGCCGGCGATTCATCGGCATGCCGTGCATGGAATCCGGCCAGCCGCGCGAGCTGCGACTGCTTCTCGTCGTCGGTCGAGCGTGCCAGCTCGATGTGCTCGGGCACCGGGTCGCCGTGCGGGTTGCGGAAGGTGTTGACGCCGACGATCGGGTACTCGCCGGTGTGCTTGAGCATCTCGTAGTGCATGCTCTCTTCCTGGATCTGGCCGCGCTGGTAGCCGGTCTCCATCGCGCCCAGCACGCCGCCGCGCTCGGCGATCTTCTCGAACTCGGCCAGCACCGCCTCTTCCACCAGCTCGGTCAGCTCGTCGATGATGAAGGCGCCCTGGTTCGGGTTCTCGTTCTTCGCCAGGCCCCACTCGCGGTTGATGATCAGCTGGATCGCCATCGCGCGGCGCACGCTGTCCTCGGTCGGCGTCGTGATCGCCTCGTCGAAGGCATTCGTGTGCAGCGAGTTGCAGTTGTCGTAGACCGCGATCAGCGCCTGCAGCGTGGTGCGGATGTCGTTGAACTGGATCTCCTGCGCATGCAGCGAGCGGCCCGAGGTCTGCACGTGGTACTTCAGCTTCTGGCTGCGCTCGTTGGCGCCGTAGCGCTCGCGCATCGCCACCGCCCAGATGCGGCGCGCCACGCGGCCCAGCACGGTGTACTCCGGGTCCATGCCGTTGCTGAAGAAGAAGCTCAGGTTGGGCGCGAAATCGTCGACGTGCATGCCGCGCGCGAGGTACGCCTCGACGAAGGTGAAGCCGTTGCTCAGCGTGAAGGCCAGCTGGCTGATCGGGTTGGCCCCGGCCTCGGCGATGTGGTAGCCGCTGATGCTCACCGAGTAGAAGTTGCGCACCTGGTGGTGCACGAAGTGTTCGGCGATGTCGCCCATCACTTTCAGGCTGAACTCGGTCGAGAAGATGCAGGTGTTCTGCCCCTGGTCCTCCTTCAGGATGTCGGCCTGCACCGTGCCGCGCACGTTCTGCTGCACCCAGGCGCGCACCTTCTGCAGCTCGTCGTCGCTCGGGTCGCGGCCGTTGTCGGCCCTGAACTTGTCCACCTGCTGGTCGATCGCGGTGTTCATGAACATCGCGAGGAGGGTGGGCGCCGGGCCGTTGATCGTCATGCTGACGCTGGTGCCCGGGTGGCACAGGTCGAAGCCGCCGTACAGCACCTTCATGTCGTCCAGCGTCGCGATGCTGACGCCGGAGTTGCCGACCTTGCCGTAGATGTCGGGCCGCAGCGCCGGGTCGTTGCCGTACAGCGTGACGCTGTCGAACGCGGTCGACAGCCGCTTCGCCGGCATCCCCTCGGACAGCAGCTTGAAGCGCCGGTTGGTGCGGAAGGCGTCGCCCTCGCCGGCGAACATGCGCGTCGGGTCCTCGCCCTCGCGCTTGAACGCGAAGGTGCCGGCGGTGTACGGGAAGCTGCCCGGCACGTTGTCCAGCATCAGCCACTTCAGGATCTCGCCATGGTCCTCGTACTGCGGCAGCGCGACCTTGCGCACCTTGGTGCCGGAAAGGCTTTGCGTGGTCAGCGCGGTGCGCAGCTCCTTGTCGCGGATCTTCACGACGTACTCGTCGCCGGCGTAGGCCGCCTGCAGCTGCGGCCATTGCGCCAGCAGCTTGCGCGCGGCCGCATCGAGCTGCAGCTCGTGCCGGTCGGCCAGCTGCGCCGACGCATCGGCATGCGCCTGGCCGCTGCCGGCCTCGGCCAGCAGGCGTGCCGCGCCGCGCAGCTGCTGCACC
>NZ_JBFUEB010000107.1:0-21128 GCF_056404395.1 Rhizobacter sp. P2_D12
GGGCCGGGGCCGAGCGGGGGGCAGGGGCCGGCGCGGGCGCCGGGGCCGGTGGCGGCGACGAACATGCGGCCAGCAAGGCCAGCATGGCCGCTCCCAGCCATGCGCGGCGGGATGCAGCCGACCCGGGGTACTTCTCAATGCAAGGCACGGTAGATCTCCTCCGCAAGTTCTCTGGAGATCCCGTCGACGGTGACGAGATCTTCCACGCTCGCATGGCCCACGCCACGCACGCCGCCGAAGCGCTGCAAAAGTTTCGCACGTTTCTTCGGCCCCACGCCGGGTATGTCTTCGAGCCGGCTGCCGCCGGTGCGCACGCTCGCACGGCGCGCGCGCATGCCGGTGATCGCGAAACGGTGCGCCTCGTCGCGGATCTGCGCCACCAGCATCAGGGCCGCCGAATCCTTGCCCAGGTAGACCTTGGCACGGCCGTCGGCGAACACCAGCTCCTCCAGGCCCACCTTGCGGCCCTCGCCCTTCTCGACGCCGACGATCAGCGACAGGTCGAGCCCCAGCTCCTCGAACACCTCGCGCGCCATGCTGACCTGGCCGCGGCCGCCGTCGACCAGCACCAGGTCGGGCATGCGGGCCGCGGTGGCCTCGCCTTCCGGCTTCTCGGCCAGCGCGGTCGCGATCTTGCTGTAGCGCCGCGTCAGCACCTGGCGCATCGCGGCATAGTCGTCGCCGCCGGTCACGCCTTCGATGTTGTAGCGCCGGTACTGCGAGTTCTGCATCTTGTGGCCTTCGAACACCACGCACGATGCCTGCGTCGACTCGCCGGCGGTGTGGCTGATGTCGAAACACTCGATGCGGAATGTGTCCAGGTTCTCCGGCGCGAGGTCGAGCGCCTCCACCAACGCGCGCGTGCGCGCCTGCTGCGAACCCTCTTCCGACAGCAGCCGTGCCAGCTTCAGCTGCGCGCCCTGGATGCACATGTCGAGCCACGCGCGGCGCGCATCGCGCGGCTGGTGCTGCGCGGTCACGCGCGTGCCGCTGTGCAGCGTCAGCGCGTCGATCAGCGCCTTGTCGACCGCGTGGCTCAGGATCAGCAGCGGCGGCACCTCGCTGTCGAGGTAGTGCTGTGCGATGAAGGCCTCCAGCACCTGCACCTCGGGCGACGTGCGCTCGCCGTCCTCGACGTCGATCCCGGTGGCATCCTCGACGTGCGCCGGGAAGTACGGCCGGTCGCCCAGGTGCCGCCCGCCGCGCACCATCGCCAGGTTGACGCAGGCGCGCCCGCCCTGCACCTTCACCGCCAGCACGTCGGCGTCCTTGGTCGACACGCCGGTGTTGTCTTCGACCGACTGCTGGTGCAGCACCTTCGACAACGCGCCCAGCTGGTTGCGGATCTCGGCCGCCTGCTCGAACTCCAATGCCTCGGCATGCGCCATCATCTGCGACTGCAGCGCGTCCATCACCTGCTGCTGCTCGCCGAGCAGGAAGCGTTCGGCATTGCCGACGTCGCGCGCGTAGTCCTCGGCGCCGATGTACTGCACGCAGGGGCCGGAGCAGCGCTTGATCTGGTACAGCAGGCAGGGCCGCGTGCGGTTGTTGAAGACGGTGTCCTCGCAGGTGCGCAGGTGGAACACCTTCTGCAGCAGCTGGATCGACTCCTTCACGGCCCATGCGCTCGGGTACGGCCCGAAGTAGCGGTGCCGCCGGTCGACCGCGCCGCGGTAGTAGGCCATGCGCGGGAATGCGTGCGAGACGATCTTCAGGTAGGGGTAGCTCTTGTCGTCGCGGAACAGGATGTTGTAGCGCGGGTTGAGCGTCTTGATCAGGTTGTTCTCGAGCAGCAGCGCTTCCGCTTCCGAGCGCACGACCGTGGTCTCCATGCGCACGATCTTGCCGACCATGTGGCCGATGCGCGTGCCGCCGTGGTTCTTCTGGAAGTAGCTCGAGACGCGCTTCTTCAGGTCGCGCGCCTTGCCGACGTAGAGCACCGCGTCCTGCGCGTCGTAGTAGCGGTACACGCCGGGCAGGCCGGGCAGCGCCAGCACCTCGGCCAGCAGGTGTTCGCGTCCAGGCTCCTCGGCCGGCTCCTCTGGGGGCAGCGATGGGGTCTCGTTCATCGCCTGCGATTGTGCCGCCCCGGATAATCGCCCGCATGCAATGGGATGTCTTCTGCCGCGTCGTCGACAACTTCGGCGACATCGGCGTGTGCTGGCGCCTCGCCGCCGACCTGGCCGCGCGCGGCGAGCGCGTGCGGCTGTGGGTCGACGATGCGCGCGCGCTCGCATGGATGGCGCCCGGCGGCGCGGACGGCGTCGACGTGCGCGACTGGCCCGCGGCGGCCGACGACACCGGGCCGGTCGGCGACGTCGTCATCGAAGCCTTCGGCTGCGAGCTGCCGCCGCCGGTGCTGGTGCGCATCGCGGAGTCGGCGCCGGCGTGGATCAACCTCGAATACCTCAGCGCCGAGGGCTACGTCGAACGCAGCCACCGCCTGCGCTCGCCGCAGATGCACGGGCCTGCACGCGGCATGGCGAAGTGGTTCTTCTACCCCGGCTTCACGCCCGCCACTGGCGGGCTGCTGCGCGAGCCCTCGCTGATGGCGCAGCGGCAGGCCTTCGACCGCGCGGCCTGGTTGCGGCAGCACGCGATCGTGCTGCACCCGGGCGAGCAACTGGCCAGCCTGTTCTGCTACCGCGTGCCGTCGGCCGAGGCCTTGCTGGCGGCCCTGGGCCATGTGCCGACGCTGCTGCTCGTACCCGGCACGGCCCCGGCGCTGCCGCCGCTGCCGGTCTCGGTGCGCGTGCAGGCCCTGCCCTACCTGGCCCACCCCGAGTTCGACCGCCTGCTGTGGGCCTGCGACCTGAATTTCGTGCGCGGCGAAGACTCGCTGGTGCGCGCGATCTGGGCCGGCCGGCCCTTCATCTGGCAGATCTACCCGCAAGACGACGCGGCGCACGAACTGAAGCTGCGAGCCTTCCTCGACCGGTTCCTGGAAGGCCACCCCGATGCCGCTGCGGGCATTCGCAGCGCCTGGCAGGCCTGGAACGGCATCGGCGGCGTGCAGCCCGTCACGCCCGAGCGTGCCGGCTGGCGCACGGCCTGCGAAGCCTGGCGCGAACAGCTGCTCATGCACGACGACCTTGCCACCCAGCTGATGTGCTTCGCCATCGAAACACGCTAAAATCGCTGGCTTTGCGCGTTCTGGGTCGTTCGCAAGACACCGTAAGACACAGTAGCGCGCCCTCCCAGCTGACGGACCCGGACGGAAATCGCTATGAAGATTGCACAGGAAATTCGCGCAGGCAACGTGATCATGCACGACAAGAACCCGATGGTCGTGCTGAAGACCGAATACAGCCGCGGTGGCCGCAACTCCGCCACCGTGCGCATGAAGCTCAAGAGCCTCTTGAACAACTCGGGCACCGAGGTCGTGTTCAAGGCCGACGACAAGATGGACCAGATCATCCTCGACAAGAAGGAGTGCACCTACTCCTACTTCGCCGACCCGATGTACGCCTTCATGGACGCCGAGTACAACCAGTTCGAGGTCGAGGCCGAGAACATGGGCGACGCGGTGCAGTACCTCGAAGACGCGATGCCGGTCGAAGTGGTGTTCTACGACGGCAAGGCGATCTCGGTCGAACTGCCGACCAGCCTGGTGCGCGAAGTCACCTACACCGAGCCGGCCGTCAAGGGCGACACCTCGGGCAAGGTGCTGAAGCCGGCGAAGCTGGCCACCGGCTTCGAGATCTCGGTGCCGCTGTTCGTCGAAACCGGCGACAAGATCGAAATCGACACCCGCACGCACGAATACCGCAAGCGCGTCTGATCGCGCCACGCGGCCATCCCGGAAAGGGCACCTGCGGGTGCCCTTTTTGTTACCGTCTCGTCCCACGATGAGCTTCGCCGCCAGTTTCGATTTCGCCGCCGTCAGCGCGCCGTTCCGCATGCAGCCCGGGCTGCGCCGGCTGGCCGCGGGCGTGCCGCAGCTGACACCGCTGCGGCCGGGCGACCGGGCACTGCGCGAGAAGCTCGCGGTGCTGCAGGACCACGCACCGCAGGCCTTGCTGGCGACACCGGGTTTCGACGCGGCACCCGCACTGCAGGCGCTGTGCGCGCAGGCTGCCGCCGAGCACCCGACCGCGTGGCGGCCGCATGCGGGTGGCTGGGCGGCACCGTGGCTCGGCTGGTCGCTGCACGGCGACATGCCGCGCGCCGACGGCGACGCGATGCCGGAGATCGGCGCCTGCCTCGTCGCGCTGCCCCCGGCATGGCGCCTGACGGCCCTGCTGTGCCTGGCCTTCGCACAAGACTTCGCGATCATCGACGRCGACAGCGCGCGCATCCCGTGGCTCGCCGTGTGCCTGCCGTCGAACTGGGCCCCCGAGGAGAAAGTCGGCCGGCATTTCGCCGAGGTGCACGCGCCGGTCGCCGACAACCAGCTGCTCATCGCCGCCGGTGACCACCTGGCGCGCCTCGTGACCCAGCCCGACCGCTGGGAGCGCTTCGTCTGGACGATCACGCGCCACCCGCACCTGCGCGCGCACCCGGGCCACGTCGACCCCGCGCCGTGGCCGGCATCGGCCGGCGCCGACGAGATCGCGGCGCGCGCCTTCTTCCGCACCGAGCACCAGACTTTCATCCCGGTGCCCGGCGCGCGGCAGGCGGTGTTCACGATCCACGTCGAGCTCGCGCCGCTCGCGCTGGCGCTGGCCACGCCGGCGCACGCGCGCCAGGTGCGCGACGCGCTGTCGACGATGAGCCCGGCCGTGCTGGCCTACCGCGGCCTGGCCGAGGTGCGCGAGCGGCTGCTCGCGTGGCTGGAAGCCCGCAGCGCATGAACACGGCGCCCATCGTCCCGGCCGAACTCGACTGGACGCCGGACGGCCTGCCCTACTCGCCCCGCCACGGCGACATCTACCATCCGCGCGCCGGCGCGGCGCTGCAGGCCGAGCACGTCTTCCTGGGCGGCAACCAGCTGCCGGCGCGCTGGCAGGGCCGCGAGCGCTTCGTCGTGCTCGAGACCGGCTTCGGCCTCGGCAACAACTTCCTCGCCACCTGGGACGCCTGGCGGCGCGATCCGCAGCGCTGCGGCGCGCTGCACTTCATCTCGGTCGAGCAGCACCCGCTGACGCGTGCCGACCTGGGCCGCATCCTGCGCGAGCCGGCGTGGGTGCCGCTCGCACGGCAACTCGAATCGGCGTGGCCACCGCTGACGCACAACCTGCACTGCCTGCCCTTCGAAGGCGGCCGGGTGCAACTGCTGCTGGCGCTGGGCGATGCGGCCGACTGGCTGCCCGAACTGGTCGCGTCGGTGGACACCTTCTTCCTCGACGGCTTCGCGCCGGCGAAGAACCCGGACGCCTGGGATCCGCGGCTGCTGAAGGCCCTCGGCCGGCTGGCCGCGCCGGGCGCGACCGCGGCCACGTGGACCGCGGCGCGCGCCGTCCGCGAGGGCCTGGCGACGGCCGGCTTCCAGGTCGAGCTCGGATCGGGCCGCGGCGGCAAGCGCGACATCACGCTGGCCCGCTACGCGCCGGCCTTCGTGCCGCGCCATGCGCCCGCGCGGCAGGCCACGATCCCGGCGGAACGGCGCGCGATCGTCGTCGGTGCCGGCCTKGCCGGCAGCGCGGCGGCGGCGGCGCTGGCCGCGCAAGGCTGGCAGTGCGAGCTGCTCGATCGCCACGACACGCCCGCGCAGGAAGCTTCCGGCAACCCGGCCGGGCTGTTCCACGGCATCGTCAATGCGCAGGACGGCATCCACGCGCGCTTCAACCGGGCGGCGGCGCTCGAGATCGCGCGCGTCGCGGCCGCGGCGATCCGCGACGGCGTGCCCGGGGCGATCGACGGCTTGCTGCGACTGGAGACGGCGCTGCCCGATGCGGGCGCGATGCGCGCGGTGCTCGCGCGCGTGGGCCTGCCGGCGGACTACGTGCTGGCGCTCGATGCGGCCGAAGCCAGCCGCCGGGCCGGCCTGGCGCTGCGCAGCCCCGCGTGGTTCTACCCGCAGGGCGGCTGGATCGCGCCTGCGGCGCTGGTGCGCTGGTTCATCGCCCAGGGCGGCGAGCGCGTGCAATGGCGTGGCCGGGCACCGGTCGCCGCGATCCGGCACGACAACGGCCTGTGGCAGGTGCTGGATGCGCAAGGCGCGCCGCTGGCCAGCGCACCGGTGCTGGTGCTGGCGAATGCCGGCGACGCGCTGCGCCTGCTCGGCGCGCCCGACTGGCCCGTGCAGGCCGTGCGCGGCCAGTTGAGCATCGCCGCGTCGAACGGCTGGCCCCTGCCCCGCATCCCGCTCGCCGGTGCCGGCTACCTGCTGCCGCCCGTCGACGGGCAGGCCGTGTTCGGTGCCACCTCGACCGAGCACGACGACGACCCCGCCGTGCGCGAGGCCGACCACCTGCACAACCTGTCCCAGTTCGCGGCACTGACCGGCAGGCCGGCGCCGGAGGGTGCCGATCGCCTGCAAGGCCGCACCGCGTGGCGCTCGGTGGTCGCCGACCGCCTGCCGGTGATCGGTGCCGTGCCCGACCTGTCGGCGCCCGGCACCCGCCCGCTCGATCAACCGCGCTTCGTGCCGCGCCGTCCCGGCCTGTTCGTCTTCACCGGGCTGGGATCGCGCGGCATCACCTGGTCGGCCCTCGGCGCGCAGGCACTGGCCTCGCTGATCACCGGCGCTGCGTCGCCGTTGGAGGCCAGCCTGCTCGATGCGATCGCCCCCGCACGCTTCGTCGCGCGCCAGGTGCGCCGCGGCCAGCGCTGATCAGGGCCAGAGCCTGCGCAGCCAGCGGTGCATCGCGGCATAGGCCTGCGGATGGTCCAGCAGGTCCATGTGCCCGAGGCCGGCCAGCTCGACCCGCTCGACGTCGCCCTGCAGGCCCCGGCCACCGGCGCTGCCCGAGCGCACCAGCCGGTCGTCGAGCCCCACCACCAGCCGCAGCGGCAGCGGCAGGCCCGTCGCCGGCGCGCCGTCGCGCAGGTCCTGGATGCCGCGGCTGCGCGCATCGGCCAGCCGGCTCAGCGGCCGCGTCATCGCCGACCAGCCGAGCACGGTGGACAGCACGTGGCCGGCCCGCTCCAGCGGCGCACCGCGGTGCGGCGTGCCCAGGCAGACCAGCATCCGCGTGCGGACCAGCCACGCGGCATCCGACAGTTGCGCGCGTTCGGCCGCCGCGCGCGCCACCAGCCCGCCCATGCTGTGCCCGACCAGCACGACGTCGCGCACATGGGCCGGGGCATGCAGCGCCAGCTGCCCGAGCAGGTCCGACAAGGCCTGGCCGTTGTCGGCGATCGAGAGGCCGCTGTTGTAGCGGACGAAGACCACCGACGCGCCGAAGTCGCGCACGACGCCCTCGGCATGGTGCGTGCCCCAGCCGTGCTCGTCGCACGCGAGTCCGTGGATGAAGACGCACAGGCGTTCGCCCAGCGCGGCCAGCGCCTCGGGCGTGACCGGCAGCGGGCGGCCACCGGCATGCAGCCCCATGCGCACCGCGAGCGGGTTGCCATCGGCCTGCAAGGCATCGCCGGCCACGCCGTTCAGCACGCCGCGCAGCACCTGCTCGCGCCGGCCCGGCACGCGGCCTGGATCGGAAAGGGATTGTTCGGCAAGGCCCGCCACCGTCAGCGCGGCGCCGCCGCCGTGGCGCACCGCCGCATGGACGCCGCCGCTGATGGCGTCGTGGGCCACCTGCACCCAGCGGGCCGGCGTGGACAGCCCGGGAATGTGCTGGAGCGTCGCGAAGGCCTGGTCGGCGATCGCCTGGTGCATCTGCTGCACCTGCGTGGACGTGCTCTCGAAACCCGCCTTCAAGGCCGCCGCATACGCGCCGGGCGCTTGGGGCTGGGGTTCGGCGCGGCGTCCGCGCTTGCCACGCAAAGGCATGGCGGCAGCGGCGCTCAGGGCGCCGGCTGGTCCTCGGAGGGCGTCTCCTGCGGCTGGCCGTCGGCCGGCTCGTCACCCTGGCCGGGGCTTGCCTTGCGCAGCTCCTTTTCCTTCAGCTTCTCTTCCTTTTTCTTCTTCTTGGCCAGCTCGCGCTGGCGCTTCTCGAACGAGTAGTTGGGTTTGGCCATGGGCCGTCCTTTTCAGCAAATTCAGAACAGGCCCGAGGTTACGCCCTTTTTGGGGCTCCCTGCGCCTCGCCAGGTGCATCAGAACGTCAGTGTCTTCACGCCTTGCGGCGTGCCCAGCAGGCACACGCCGGCCTTGTTGCGCGCGAAGATGCCGACCGTCACGACGCCCGGCCACTGGTTGATCTCGCGCTCCATCGCGAGCGGGTCGGTGATCGACAGGCCGCGCACGTCCAGGATGTGGCAGCCGTTGTCGGTGACGACGCCGGCGCGCAGCTGCGCATCGCCGCCCAGTGCGCGCAGCCGGCGCGACACCTGCGCCGCCGCCATCGGGATCACCTCCACCGGCAGCGGGAAGCGGCCGAGCATCGGCACGAGCTTCGATTCGTCGGCGATGCAGACGAAGCGCTCGGCGGTGTCGGCGACGATCTTCTCGCGCGTCAGCGCGGCGCCGCCGCCCTTGATCATGAAGCCCTGGTGGTCGATCTCGTCGGCGCCGTCGACGTAGACCGGGATCGACTCGACGCCGTTGCTGTCGAGCACCGCGATGCCGTGGGCGCGCAGGCGTTCGGTGCTCTTCTCGCTGCTGGACACCGCGCCGGCGATGCGGTCCTTGATGCCGGCCAGCGCGTCGATGAAGCAGTTCACCGTCGAGCCGGTGCCCACGCCGACGATGCTGCCGGGTTGCACGTACGCCAGTGCGGCCTGGCCGACGAGGGCCTTCAGTTCATCCTGTGTCATGGCGGAGCGGGTCGTTTGAGACAATCCGCGATTATCCAAGACGCTGGTCCCTCACCTCCATGGCCCTGGTTCCCTACGCCCTCACCCGCCCCTTCCTGTTCGGCCTCGACCCGGAGCAGGCGCACGACCTGACGCTGGGCGCGCTGGCGCGCATCCAGCGCACGCCGCTGATCTGCACGGTGGCGCAGCCGCGCGTCGACGACCCGGTGACGCTGGCCGGCATCCGCTTCCCGAACCGCGTCGGGCTGGCCGCGGGGCTGGACAAGAACGGCCGCTGCATCGACGGGCTCGCGGCGATGGGTTTCGGCTTCATCGAGGTGGGCACGGTGACGCCGAAGGCGCAGCCGGGCAACCCGAAGCCGCGCATGTTCCGACTGCCGCAGGCGAATGCGCTGATCAACCGGCTGGGCTTCAACAACCAGGGGCTGGACGCCTTCATCGCCAACGTGAAGCAGGCGCGCTTTCGCTCCCAGGGCGGCGTGCTGGGACTGAACATCGGCAAGAACGCGGCGACGCCGATCGAGAACGCGGTCGACGACTACCTCGCGTGCCTGGACGGCGTGTACCCGCATGCCGACTACGTGACGGTCAACATCTCGTCGCCGAACACCAAGAACCTGCGGGCGCTGCAGAGCGACGAGGCGCTGGACGCGCTGCTGTCGGCGGTGCAGGCGCGCAAGCAGGCGCTGGCGAAGCAGCATGGCCGCAGCGTGCCCATCTTCGTGAAGATCGCGCCCGACCTGGACGAGGCGCAGGTCGGCGTGATCGCCGCGACGCTGGCGAAGAACGCGATCGACGGCGTGATCGCGACCAACACGACGATCGCGCGCGATGCGGTGAAGCACCTGCCGCACGGCGAGGAAGCCGGCGGCCTGAGCGGCGCACCGGTGCTGCAGTCATCGAACCGCGTGATCGCGCAGCTGCGCGCGGCGCTGGGCGCGGGGTACCCCATCATCGGCGTGGGCGGCGTGCTCAGCGGTGCCGACGCGCAATCGAAGATCGCCGCCGGCGCCGACCTGGTGCAGCTCTACACCGGGTTCATCTACAAGGGCCCCGAGCTCGTCACCGAGGCCGCAAGGGCCGTGGCCCGGATGCCAATCCGGGGATCGTGACCCGATTACAGGATCGGCACGCCGGTTTTCGCTTGCAGTTCTTCGCGCGACACCCCGGGCGCGATCTCGACCAGCTTCAGGCCCTGCGGCGTCACGTCCATCACCGCGAGGTCGGTGATGATCCAGTTGACCACGCCCACCCCTGTCAGCGGCAGCGTGCACTTCGGCAGGATCTTCAGGTCTTCGGTGCCATCCTTCTTGCGGGCCACGTGCTCCATCAGCACCAGCACGCGGCGCACGCCGGCCACCAGGTCCATCGCGCCGCCCATGCCCTTGACCATCTTGCCGGGGATCATCCAGTTGGCGAGGTCTCCCTTGTCGCTGACCTGCATCGCACCGAGGATGCTCAGGTTGATCTTGCCGCCGCGGATCATCGCGAAGCTGTCGTGCGAGCCGAAGATCGACGAACCGGGGATGGTGGTGACGGTCTGCTTGCCGGCATTGATCAGGTCGGCATCGACCTCGTCCTCGGTCGGGAACGGGCCGATGCCGAGCATGCCGTTCTCGCTTTGCAGCCACACCTCGATGTCGCTGCGCACGTGGTTGGCGACCAGCGTGGGCAGGCCGATGCCCAGGTTGACGTAGAAGCCGTCCTGCAGTTCGGCGGCGGCCTTGGCGGCCATTTGGTCGTGGGTCCAGGGCATGTCAGGCTCCCGCTTTCTCTGTGATGGTGCGCTTCTCGATGCGCTTCTCCGGATGGGCGTTCAGCACCAGGCGGTGCACGTAGATGCCCGGCAGGTGGATCGCATCCGGATCGAGCGCGCCGGTCTCGACGATCTCTTCGACCTCGACCACGGTGAGCTTGCCGGCCATCGCGACCGCCGGGTTGAAGTTGCGCGCGGTGCGGCGGAACACCAGGTTGCCGCTGCGATCGGCCTTGTGCGCCTTGACGAGGCTGACCTCGGGCAGCAGTGCCCGCTCCATCACGTAGACCTCGCCGTCGAACTCGCGCGTCTCCTTGCCTTCGGCCACCAGCGTGCCGACGCCGGTCTTGGTGAAGAAGGCCGGGATGCCGGCACCGCCGGCGCGCAGCTTCTCGGCCAGCGTGCCCTGCGGCGTGAACTCGAGTTCCAGTTCACCGGCCAGGTACTGGCGCTCGAACTCCTTGTTCTCGCCGACGTAGCTGGAGATCATCCGCTTGATCTGCCGTGTCTCGAGCAGCTGGCCGAGGCCGAAGCCGTCGACGCCGGCGTTGTTGGAGATCACGGTGAGGTTCTTCGCGCCGCTGTCGCGCAGCGCGGCGATCAGGGCCTCTGGAATGCCGCACAGCCCGAAGCCGCCGACGGCCAGCAACTGGCCATCGCGCACGATGCCCTTCAGGGCATCGGCGGCACTGGCGTACACCTTGTTCATGGAGCGTCTCCTGCACGATGAAAAACCAGCTGCGGAGCGTACTACGTAACGGGTTACGTAGCGCGAACGGGCGGTACGTAGAAATGACTAGGGACGATCCCCGGCGCTGGTCATTCCCGTCACTTGATCAGCGGCTCGCCGAGGCACGACTTGAGCTTCGCCATGTCGACGCATGACGATGGAGGCTTCGCGGCGTACTCGTCGGCCATCGCCGACAGGCATGCCTCGATCGCGCCTGCGCGGCGGTACAGCGGCGTGGCCATGAACTTCGTGTCCTTGCGCGCCGCCGCGAGCGCGAGCCCGACCTGGAAGTGCTGGACGACGTCGCCGCGCAAGTCGCTGGCGAAGTGCTTGTTGTCCAGCCGGCAGCTGGCGGCATCCGAGGCGGTCGAGGCCGGCGCGCTCGCGGCCTGCACACCCGCCACGCTGCGCCAGTGCGAATCGCCGCTCAGGATGTACGCGTAAGGATTCGGGTAGTTCGGGTATGAATTGGCGTAGCTCATGAACGCCTTGTGGTACCGGCCTTTCCGATAGTCCCGGTCGCCGTCCGCATTCAATTCGCGCGCCGCGCGCCGGTCGTCGGCGCTGCGCCGGCTGTCCGTCCTGGCGATCTCGTCGAGGATGCGTTGGGCCTGGGGATCCGGCGCCTTCTCCCCGCCGGCGCGCACCGGCATGCCTGCCGCGGCGATCAGCAGCGCCGCGCCGATGGCCAGCGCCTTCATCGCGCGCGCTCCGGCGTGCCCGTCACGACCAGCGTGCCGACGCTCTTGCCGTCCGCCCCGCGGTGGCTGATCAAGGCCTCGTGGATGTCCGGCCAGCGCGCCAGGTCGAGCACCGTCGTGCAACCGTCCGACAGGTTGCCGACGTGGACGTAGCGGCTGTTGTCGCCGAACTTGATCGGGAACCACACCTGGTCGTACTTCAGGTCGGGCGCGACGCTGCGGTAGAAGCGCGTCATGTCCGCCTTGTGCGGGGTGTCCGGCAGCAACACCGTGTAGGTGCCCGCCGGAATCGGATAGAAGCCCTGCGACGGATCCCAGACCGAGTTCATCGTCACCTGCACCGAGATGCCCTCGACCTCCAGGGTCGCCATCTGCTGGTCCAGCGCCTGGCCGCCGCGCGCCTGCGAGATCCAGCCCGGCGTGTAGCGGCCGTAGGTGACCTTCAGCTGCGCGGGCTTCTGCACCGGCGGCTTCGTGCCCAGGTATTCCTTGGCGTTGGCGTCGCCGAGGCTCAGCACCTGGCCGGCATGCGTGCCTTCCTGCACCTTGAAGTTGGTGCGCCCGGGCGTCGGCGCCGCCAGGACGACCTTCGCGTACTTGAACAGCGGCACCAGCGAGCCATTCGCCGCGCGTGCCTGCAGCCAGCCGTCGCTGCCCACCTTGTTGACGTACAGCACCTGGCCCGCCACCGCGGCGGCGGGCGCCCCCTGCGTGTTCACGACCTGCCCCGTTGTCGGTACCCTCGCGCCTGCCATCGCCGCTCCCTGCGCGGGCCCGTGCCGCGCCGCCTGCAGATCATAGAAGCGTGCACCTCGTAACATGCGCCCCGAACCAGTGACTTTCGCCACCATGCCCGACCTCGACTACCGCACCGCCTTCGACCTCGCGCCCGTCGGACTGGTGCTGTCGCGCAACCGGCTGATGGTCGACTGCAACCAGCAGGTGCTGGCGATGTTCGGCGCCGCGCGCGAGCAGGTGATCGGCCAGTCGTTCGAGATGCTGTACCCGACGCACGAGGAGTTCGAGCGCACCGGCGAGCGCATCGTGGCCGCGCTGGATGCCAGCGGCTGGTATGCCGACGAGCGCGTGATGAAGCGCGTCGACGGCCCGCAGCGCGGCGAGCTGTTCTGGTGCCATGTGTCCGGCCGCGCGCTCGATCCGGCCCAACCGCATGCGGCCGGCATCTGGAGCTTCGAGGACCTGTCGTCACGCCGCCGGCTGAAGGCCGAGCTGACAGCGCGCGAACGCGAGATTGCCGCGCTGCTGATCGAGGGCCTGACCAGCAAGCAGGTCGGCAAGCGGCTGGGCATCAGCCCGCGCACCGTCGACGTCTACCGCGCCCGGCTGATGCGCAAGTACGGCGCGGCGACGACACCGGAGCTGATCTACAAGCTTCTGGCGGCCTGAGCGCCCTCAGGCCGCCGCCAGCGGCACGCTGACGCGGAACAGCGCCCCGCCCCCGGGCGCCTTGTCGGCACTGATCCTTCCGCCCATCGCGTCGACGATCTGCCGCGTGATCGCGAGCCCGAGGCCCGCCCCCTGCCGCAGCTTCAGGCCCTGCGCCCCTTGCGCATACGGCTGGAACAGGCGCTCGCGGTCTTCATCGCTCAGCCCCGGCCCGGTGTCGCACACATCCAGCTCCAGCTGCACCGCCCCGCCCTCGCCGCTCAGCCGCCCCTGCACCTGCACCTCGCCCTCGCGCGTGAACTTGATCGCGTTGCCGACCAGGTTGTTGACCACCTGCCGCAGCCGCTGCGCATCGACCAGCACGCGCACCGCACCGTCGGCCTCGAGCTTCGTCTTGAAGGCCAGCCCCTTGCCCTGCGCGCTCAGCTCCAGCGGCGCCAGCATCTGCGACCACAGCGGCGCGAACTCGGTCGCGGCCAGTTGCAGGTCGACCGGCCTTTCGAGCTGCTGCTCGTACTGCAGCGTGGTTTCCAGCAGGCTGCGAAAGCCCTCGGCCGATTCGCTGATGGCATCGGCCAGCCGCTGCCGGCGCTCGCTCGGCAGGTCTTCCTTCAGCATCTGCGCACCGGTGCCGATCGCGCCGATGGTGCCGCGCAGCTCGTGCGTCAGGTAGCTGATGAAGCGGCCGCGTGCCGACGTGCTCTCCTCGGCCAGCCGGCGCGCATCGCGCTCGATCTGGCGCGCCATGCGCAGCCGCCGGTTGCCGCGCCGCAGCAGCAGCAACCAGGTCAGCAGCACCACCAGCGTCGCCAGCAGCACCGCCCCCAGCCGCAGCGCCTGCTCGCGGCTCATGCTCAACGTGCCGCTGCCGAGCAGCCAGCGCCGCTCGATGTCGCCGGCCTCGCTCGCGCTGACCGCATCCAGCCCCTTGCGCAGCAGGTGCGACAGCTCCGGCAGGTCGCGCCGCACCGCGAAGTACAGCTCGCTGTCGGCGTCGCCCACCGTGCCGGTCACGCGCACCCGGCCGGTGAAGCTGTCGTTGATCAGCTGGTTGACGACCTTCAGGTTGCCGATCGCGAGGTCGGCCCGGCCTTCGGCCACCGCCTGCAGCACCGCCTCCTGCGTCGCGAAGGTGACCAGCTGGACCCCCGGGTAGCGCGTGCTCAGCTGCGGGATCAGGAAGTGTTCCTCCAGCAGCGCCAGGCGCAGGCGGCCCACCTCGTCGAGCCGCGTCACCAGCGGGCCGTCCGGGCTGCGCGTGACGATGCCGGTGGGCACGCGCAGGAACGGCCCGACGAAGTCGAAATCCTGCCGCCGTGCCGCGGTGCGCGCTGCGCCGACCAGCACGTCGATCTCGCCCTTCACGCCGCGCTGGTACATCTCGGCGAAGCTGCCGCCGCTCTCGCTCTCGATCGTCAGCCCCACCTTGCCGGCGGCCAGCCGCATGAAATCGGCCCCCAGGCCGCGCAGCTGGGTCAGGTCGTTGCGCTGCGTGATCGGCGCGAACGCGGCGTCGTAGCCGACGCGGATGCGGCCGTGCGCATTCACCCACTGCCGTTCGGCGTCGGTCAGCACGGTGCCGCGCATCGCGGCGTCGACCGCGCCTTCTTCCGGCAGCCAGCGGCGCGCCAGCTGCGACTGCTCGCCCTGCGTCACCGAGGCCATCGCCTTGTCGAGGATGCCGTGCAGCAGCGGCAGGTCGCGCCGCACGGCCGGGCCGAGCGCCGTCAGGCCCGGCCCGAACCCGCCCTTGACCTGCACGTTGGCCAGCAGGTTCTTCTCGATGAAATGCACCGCGACGTGGCGGTAGCCGATGAACAGGTCGGCGTCGCCCGATGCCACCGCGCGCAAGGCCGCCTCGGCGCCGTCGTAGCGCTGCACCTGCGCCCCCGGGAAGCGCGACTGCAGCAGCCCGTCGGCCGCCGAGGCGGTCTCGACCGCCACCCGGTAGCCGCCGAACTCGGTGGCCGGCGACACGTCGGCGATGTCGCGCCGCACCGCGAGCACCATGTTGGCGCCCAGCATCGGCCGCGTGTACAGGAAGGCGCCGGCGCCATCGTTCGGTGCCGCGGCGAAGGCCACGCCTTCGAGTTCGCCGCGCGCCAGCGTCTCCATCAGCACCGCCTGGCTGGGCGAGCGCTGGTAGTCGAAGCGCAGGCCGGTGCGTTCGGCCAGCAGGTCCATCAGCTCGATCGCGTAGCCCTGCGGGCGCGCGGCGTTGGCGTCGAACGAGAAGTAGGGCGGCAGGCCGGGCGAGGTGCCGATGCGCACGACGGGGTGTTCAGCGATCCAGGCCCGTTCGGCATCGCTCAGCCGCAAGGTGGCGGCGGGCGCCTGCGGCTGCGCCAGCGCCGGAACCTGCAACGCGGCCGCGAGGCCGATCGCGGCGGCAAACCAATGGCACCACTTTCTCACTGCGTTCATGGATCCCCAGCTCGAAGGCCCGCCCTCGGGTTGCGGCAATGTAGCGCAGCAGCGCGGCCTCTAGCTGCGGTTCACCCCCAGCTCGGCGTACAGCCTGTCGACCAGTGCACGCAACTCATCCACTTCGCGCTTCAGGCTCAGCTGCTGCGCCTTCAGCGCGGCCAGCTCGCTGGTGGCGACGAAATCCTCGTCGCTGGCCGCCACCGGCAGCGCCGACAGGTCGACCGCACCGCTCAGCAGGTGGGTCCAGCGCGCCTCGCGCGCACCAGGGGCGCGCGGCAACTTGACCACCAGCGGCCCGCCCTTCTCTTCGGCGCGCGTGGCCAGTTCGTCGAGGAAGGCCTCGACCGACGAGGTGTCGGCAAAGCGGTGCAGCCGCTCGCAGTTGGTGCGCAGTTCGGAGGCCGTCTGCGGCCCGCGCAGCATCAGCACCGCCAGCAGCGCGACCGACTGCGACGGCAACGCGAGCGCGCGGCCCAGGTTGTGCTCGTAGCGGCTGACGCGCGAACCGCTGGACTCGAAGGCCAGGTGCAAGGCCTTCAGCGCATCGACGGCGCCCTGCACCTCGGCGTCGGTGGCGCTCATCACCGGGTCGCGCGCGGTCTTCTGGTTGCAGCCCGAGGCCAGCGCGTTCAGCGACAGCGGGTAGCTGTCGGGCACGGTGCTGGCCTTCTCGATCAGCACGCCCAGTGCACGTGCCTCCAACAGCGAAAGAGGCCGCAAGCTCACACCGCGAACCCGTCGTCGGCCTGCACGATGGCGCCATTGACGAAGTGGCTTTCGTTGGCGCACAGCATCATCAGCACCGCGTCCAGGTCTTGCGGCTGGCCGATGCGCTTGCGCGGCATCATGTCGATCAGCTTCTTGCCCTGCTCGGTCTTCCAGTGGTGGTGGTTGATCTCGGTGTCGATGTAGCCGGGGCAGATCGCGTTGACGTTGATGCCGTAGCGGCCCCATTCCAGCGCCATCGCGCGCGTCATGTGCACCACCGCCGCCTTGCTCATGCAGTAGACGCCGATCTGGCCCAGCACCTTCAGCCCGGCCATCGACGCGATGTTGACGATGCGCCCGCCGGTGAAGGTGCCCGGCGCGGCGCCCTTGGCGCGCGCCAGCATGCGCTTGGCCACCTCTTGCGCGACGAAGAACGCGCCCTTGGTGTTGGTGTCCATCACGTAGTCGTAGTCGTCGGGCGTCACGTCGGTCAGCTTCTGCGTGGTGCTGACGCCGGAGTTGTTGACCAGGATGTCGAGCGTGCCCATCTCGGTCTCGGCGTGGGCGATGGCGGCCTTGATGCTGTCGTGGTCGGTCACGTCGAGCTTGACGACGTGGGCGTCGCCGCCGCCGGCCTCGATCTCGGCGCGCAGCGTCTTCAGGCGCTCGACGCGGCGGCCGGCCAGCACGACGGCGGCGCCGGCGTTGGCCAGCGTCTTCGCGAACTGGGTTCCCAGCCCGCTGGAGGCGCCGGTGACGAGGGCCACGCGGCCCGACAGATCAATCGTGTAGCTCATGTCTCGATGCTCCTTGATGGTTGCGCGGACGCCGCATGACCCCAGCCGGGCGGCGCCGATGGCTCTCGGGCAAGATAGCACGAAGCCATTTCGATCCACCACCATGACACCCACCTTGTTCCGTCCGCTCGCGCTGCGCGAGCTGCAGCTGGCCAACCGCGTGATCGTCGCGCCGATGTGCCAGTACTCCGCCGACCACGGCTCGGCCACCGACTGGCACGTGTCGCACCTGGGCGCGATGACGCAGGGCGGCGCGGCGCTGACGCTGATCGAGGCCACCGGCGTCAGCCCCGAGGGCCGCATCACGCCCGGCTGCCTGGGCCTGTGGAGCGACGACAACGAGGCCGCGCTGGCGCGGGTGCTGCAGGCGATCCGTCCGCATGCCAAGGGGGCCATCGGCATCCAGCTGGCGCACGCCGGGCGCAAGGCGTCGAGCGCACCGCCGTGGCAGGGCGGGCAACTGATCGCGCCGCAGGACGGCGGCTGGACGCCGTGGGCGCCGTCGGCGGTGCGCCAGCGTCCCGAAGAGGCGCCGCCGCACGCGATGACCGAGGACGACATCCACAGCGTGATCGCGCAGTTCGCGAAGGCGGCCGAGCGGGCGCAGCGCCTGGGCCTGGACGCGATCGAGATGCACAGCGCGCACGGCTACCTGATGCACCAGTTCCTGTCGCCGATCAGCAACCAGCGCAGCGACGCGTGGAGCGGCTCGCTGGAGAACCGCATGCGCCTGCCGCTGGCGGTGTTCGATGCGATGCGGGCGGTGTGGCCGGCGCACAAGCCGCTGGGCGTGCGCGTGTCGGCCACCGACTGGATGGAGCACAGCGGCGCGCCGAGCTGGACGCTGGAGCAGACCATCGTGTACGCGAAGGCGCTGAAGGCGCACGGGTGCGACTTCATCGACGTGTCCTCGGGCGGCATCACGGCGCAGCAGCAGATCAAGCTGGGAGCCGGCTACCAGGTGCCGTTCGCGCGCGCGGTGCGCGAGGCGACCGGGCTGCCGACGATGGCGGTCGGGTTGATCACCGAGCCGGCGCAGGCCGAGCAGATCCTGGTCGACGGCGACGCCGACATGGTCGCGCTGGCGCGCGGCATGCTGTGGAACCCGCGCTGGGTGTGGCATGCGGCGGCCCAGCTGGGGGCACAGGTGGCGCCGCCGCCGCAGTACGGGCGGGCTGCGYCGCGGTCGCATGCGGACGTGCTCGTGGGGGTACCGTTTGGGGGACGGTAGGCCGCTTTTTTTCCCCTGCGGGGGGCTTGGTTTCACTGCGTGAGGCTGCTGCCGGGTCTCGCCCCGGCGGGCGAGTCACTTTCTTTGTCTTGCCAAAGAAAGTAACCAAAGAARKCGCTTGAACCCGAACACCATGCAGTTCGTTCTGCACGCTTCGGCCACAAGCGGCCTTTACACSGCCGTTCTGGCTCWGACCCTCATCTCGATTGTTGGATCTTCTTCTCCACCCGRCTCGCTKCGCYTCGYCTCAACGAARTGAGGRACGATTCCCGGATTGGCATCCGGGCTACGAACACTGGGTAGCCCGGATGCCAATCCGGGATCTCCGCACCAAGCCGCTGGTTCGACAAAGCCGACGACACGCCGGCAAGATCGCCAGCCGCATCCGCGAAGGCGCCGCCCTCACAGTGCGCGGCGGCAAGGTGATGCTCCAGGTCACCACCGGCTGAGGAGCCCTCCCAACTTATCGAACGGTCGTTCTTTTTTGTTCCTGTGCTCGATACAATGCCGCGCACCACGAGACAGCCAGGAACGACATGACCCCCGAAGCCATCCTCGAACAATACGGCCCGCGCGAATCCATGGAGTACGACGTCGTGGTCGTCGGGGGCGGCCCCGGCGGCCTCGCGACGGCCATCAAGCTCAAGCAGTTGGCGGCGGCGCAAGGCCAGGAGGTCTCAGTGGTGGTGCTGGAGAAGGGGTCGGAGCCCGGCGCCCACATCCTCAGCGGCGCCATCATGGACCCGAAGGCGCTGACCGAGCTGTTCCCGAACTGGAAGGAACTCGGCGCCCCGCTGAACCAGCCGGTGGCCGGCGACGAGATGCTGTTCCTCGGCCAGACCGGCACGCTGCGCACGCCGCAGTTCCTGATCCCCGCCAGCCTGCACAACGAAGGCAACTACATCGTCAGCCTGGGCAACGTGGTGCGCTGGCTGGGCCAGCAGGCCGAGTCGCTGGGGGTCGAGATCTTCCCCGGCTTCGCGGCCACCGAGGTGCTCTACAACGACGACGGCTCGGTCAAGGGCGTGGCCACCGGCAACCTGGGCGTCGGCAAGGACGGCGAGCCGACCAGCGAGTTCCAGCTCGGCATGGAGCTGCATGCCAAATACACCGTGTTCGCCGAAGGCGCGCGTGGCCAGCTGGGCCGCCAGCTGATCGGCCGCTTCAAGCTCGACGAAGGGCGCGATCCGCAGACCTATGCGCTGGGCATCAAGGAGCTGTGGGAGATCGACCCCGCCAAGGCGAAGCCCGGCCACGTGATCCATTCGCTGGGCTGGCCGATGGACGCCAGCACCTATGGCGGCGGCTTCCTGTACCACATGGAAGACAACAAGGTCACGCTCGGCTTCATCACCGGCCTCGAGTACAGCAACCCCTGGCTGAGCCCGTTCGACGAGATGCAGCGCTGGAAAACCCACCCTGCCATCCGCGCCTGCCTCGAAGGCGGCAAGCGCATCGGCTACGGCGCCCGCGCCATCACCTGCGGCGGGCTGATGAGCCTGCCGAAGTTCGTGTTCCCCGGCGGCGCGATGGTCGGCTGCGAGGCGGGCTTCCTGAATTTCTCGCGCATCAAGGGCAGCCACGCGGCCATCAAGACCGGCATGCTGGCGGCTGAAGCCATCTTCTCGGCCGTCACGGCCGGGCGCCGGCATGACGAGCTGTCGGCCTACCCGCAGGCCTTCGAGAAGAGCTGGCTGTACGACGAGCTGCAGGCCTCGCGCAACACCAAGCAGTGGATGAAGAAGGGGCTGCTGCTGTCGTCGATCATGAACGGCATCGAGCTGTGGCTGCTGCCCAAGCTCGGCTTCAAGGCGCCGCCGTGGACGATCCACAGCACCGTGCCCGACAACCTGCGCCTGAAGCCGGCGGCCGAGTGTCCGAAGATCGACTACCCGAAGCCGGACGGCAAGCTCACCTTCGACAAGCTGTCGAGCGTGTTCATCAGCAACACCAACCATGGCGAGAACCAGCCGGCGCACCTGACGCTGAAGGACAACAAGGTGCCGGTGGGCATCAACCTGGCCAAGTACGCCGGACCCGAGAGCCGCTACTGCCCCGCGGGCGTCTACGAGTTCGTCAAGAACGAGGCCGGCGACGACCGGCTGCAGATCAACGCGCAGAACTGCGTGCACTGCAAGACCTGCGACATCAAGGACCCGACGCAGAACATCGTGTGGGTGGCGCCGGAGGGCGGCGGCGGGCCGAACTACGCGGGGATGTGACGCCCGGCCAGGCGTAGCCCGGATGCCAATCCGGGACAGGGCAGCAACAAGCCGGCAACGTTGGCAAGTTGGAATGCGGGCACGCCAAGTGCCAAGGCACCCAGCCGCCGACTTGCCGCCTTGCACAAGTGGCACAGTCGCGCATCCGCCGACGCATCACCCACTGAACGCTGCCCATGCCCATGGACCAACCGCCGAAAGACGCCTCCCTGCCCGCCGCTCCCGCCGCCCCGCGCCGGCGCTGGCTGGGCACCCTGATCGCGATCATCGGCCTGGTCCTGCTCGGCGGCCTGGCCTGGTACCTCACCCACCGCCCCGCCGCGGCACCGTCCGGCGCCATGGCCGGTCCCGGCGGACCGGGTGGGCCCGGTGGCCCCGGCGGCCCGGGC
>NZ_JBFUEB010000108.1:0-20594 GCF_056404395.1 Rhizobacter sp. P2_D12
CGCGCTGCTGCGGGCGGCCGTCGGGCCCGGCCGCGGCGCTGCGGCGCGCACCGGCGCTTCGGCACGCGGCGAGATCACGCCGGCCAGCGGCGACTCGGCCGCTTCGGGCAGGTCGGAAATGTCCGGCAACGCACGCGCCGGCGCGACCGCGGTGGCCGAGGGCGGATCGGCAAAGACGACGAAGCTGCGCGCGAGACGCGGCGGGCAACCGACATTCAGCGCGATGCCGACCACCGGCTCCTCGATCGGCACCGTGGTGGTGACGCGCACGCGGCGTTCGGCGCTGCCGGCCTCGCCCTCGATGCGCACGCGCACGGTGGTCACCGACAGCGCATGGTCGCCGACCGAGACCTCGGCCTTGACGCAGGACGCTTCGACACGCTCGTCGGCCTCGAGCCGCAACTGCACCGCGAAGTTGAGCGGGTGGCCGAGCGTGGTGGCGCCGAGCGTGTTGCCGAACCCCATCGCAGTCGCCTGGCTCATGGGCAAGCCCAAAGCAAAGAGGACTGCGAGCGAGTTCGGGAATCTCTGCATTCGGATGAGCAGTTGATTGATCTTTTGACTCTAGCATGAAGTCTCCTGCGCTCATCTCCGCAAATGCGCAGGGAAACCGGCCCTGCAAGCCGCTGGAAATGCCCGTGCCACAATCGCCCGCCATGCGCCTGGCGCTGTCTGACGAATGGTGTCTCCATGCCCTCTGAATTGCGTGCCGAGCGACGTGACGGCACCCTGGTGCTGACGATCAGCGACCCCGCCTCGCGCAACACGCTGTCCGAACAGGTCTTCACCGCCGGCGTCGAATCGCTGGGCGTGGCCGAATCCGACCCCGACGTGCACTGCATCGTGCTGCAGGGCGACGGCGAGCACTTCTGCGCCGGCGGCAACCTGCAGCGGCTGCGCACCAGCCGCGAGTCGCCGCCCGAGGTGCAGGGGCAGATGCTGCAGCGCTTCCACGACTTCGTCGAGGTGCTGCGCGTGTTCCCCAAGCCGGTGATCGCGGCCGTCGAAGGCGCGGCGGCCGGCGGCGGCTTCTCGCTGGCGCTGGCCTGCGACCTGATCGTCGCGGCCGACAACGCACGCTTCGTGATGTCCTATGGCCGCATCGGCCTGTCGCCCGACGGCGGCTCGACCTGGCAGCTGATGCAGCGCCTGCCGCGCCCGGTGGCGTTGCAGATGCTGTGGCTGGCCGAACCGATGAGCGCCGCGCAATTGCATGCGCTGGGCCTTGTCAATTGGGTGACAGACAGCGGCCAGGCGCTGACCCAAGCTCTGAAGGTCGCTGAACGGCTCGCGCAGCTGGCACCGAACGCGGTGGCCAGCGTCAAGGAGCTGGTCAACCAATGGCCGCAGCGCAGCCTGGCCCAGCAGATGGCTTCAGAGCGGGAACACTTTCTTGAGAACCTCTTTCATCGCAACGGCGGCGAAGGCCTGCAGGCCTTCCTCGAGAAGCGCGCGCCGCGCTTCGAATAGCGTGGGTGCGGCGGCATGAGCCGGCCGGTGGCCAGGCGCCGGCGCATCTACCTGATGCGGCACGGGTCGGTCGACTACTTCCGCGAGGATGGTTCTGCGGTGCCGCCCGACACGGTGCCGCTGAATGCCGTCGGCCGCGAGCAGGCGGATGCGGCGGGACGGCTGTTCGCACAGTGCGGCGTGCGCTTCGACAGCGTGCTGGTCAGCGGATTGCCGCGCACCGTCGAGACGGCGCAGCGCGTGCTGGCCGCGAGCGGCCAGCCGCAGCTGCACCTGCTGCACGAACCGGCGCTCGAAGAGATCCGCCCGGGCCGCCTGGCCGACATCCCGCGCGACGAGCTGGAGGCCGCCTTCCTCGGCGCCTTCCGCACCGGCCCGCATGTGCAGTCGCAGCGCTTCCTCGGCGGCGAATCGGTGGGCGAGCTGCTGGACCGCGTGCTGCCGGCCTTCGACCGCCTGCTCGCGCGCAGCGACTGGCAATGCCTGTTGATGGTGATGCACGGCGGCGTCAACCGCGCGCTGCTGTCGCGCGTGCTGGCCGGCGAGCGCGCGTTCTTCGGCCGCCTCGAACAGGCGCCGGCTTGCATCAACGTGATCGACGCCGGGCCGGACGACCAGATCGTGCGCGCCGTCAACCTCGCCCCCACGCAGTGGCTGCACGAGCGCGAGACGATGACGACGATGGAGAAGCTGCTCGCTCAGTACCTGCGTTCGTGATGACGGCCCCGGATTGGCATCCGGGCTACAAGCGCAGTTCGTAGCCCGGATGCCAATCCGGGGTTCGTCGGACGCGTCAGGTGCGATAGCTCCCGTCAAGGCGATCCAGCCGCCGCAACAACCCCGGCCAGGTCAAGGCCCCCGCACCCAGCCCCCGCGTCGCCACCCTCGCCTGCTCGCGCGAGGTCTCGATGATCTTCGGGTCGACGCGCGTCAGCGGCGTGCCGCCCGCCATCGCGCGGACCTGGATCGTGCACACGGCCTCGAAGAAGTACATCGCCAGGAAGGCATCGGCCACCGTCGCACCCAGCGTCAGCAAGCCATGGTTGCGCAGCATCAGGTAGTTGCACTGGCCCAGGTCGCGCACCAGCCGCGGCTTCTCGTCGTCGCGCAGCGCCACGCCTTCGTAGTCGTGGTACGCCAGGCTCGCCAGCACGAAGATCGAATGCTGCGACAGCGGCAGCACGCCGTCCTTCTGCGCCGACACCGCGATGCCGTTCAGCGTGTGCGTGTGCAGCACGCATTGCGCATCGTGCCGCGCCGCATGGATCGCGCTGTGGATCGTGAAGCCGGCAGGGTTCACCGGGTACGGCGTGTCGTCGAGCTTGTTGCCCTGCAGGTCGATCTTGACCAGGCTCGACGCGGTGATCTCGTCGAACATCAGCCCGTAGGGGTTGATCAGGAATCGGTCGTCTTCGCCCGGCACGCGCACCGTGATGTGGGTAAACACCAAGTCGTCCCACTTGAAATGCGCCACCAGCCGATACGCCGCGGCCAGGTCGACGCGCGCCTGCCATTCGGCATCGCTCACGCGGCCTTCGCGGCTCGGGATGTCCAGCAGTCGATCACCCATGTCGTGCTCCTTCAGTGCGAGGGTCTCTTGACTCTTTCAGCAATCGCCATCATGGACAATGAGGAAGCACCCTGTCACGTCAGAGACAAAACATGAATACCCCCGTTCTTACAATCGATGAACAGGCCAACATCGAATCGGGTTCGTGGTTCTCCAAGCTCTCACAGCCATTGCGCAATGCCATCCTCTCGCGGGCCGTCGTGCGCCGCGTGCACGATGGGGCGCTGCTGTCGTCGCGCGGCGAACCGGCGGACGAATGGTGCGGCGTCGCCAAGGGCGCGGTGCGGGTCAGCTCGGTGTCGCTGTCGGGCAAGCAGATCACGCTGACCTACGTCGAGCCGGGCCTGTGGTTCGGCGACATCTCGCTGTTCGACGGCCTGCCGCGCACGCACGATGCGAACGCGCATGGCGCGACCACGCTGCTGGTGGTGCGCAAGGCCGACTTCCGCGAGCTGCTGTCGCAGCACGTCGAGCTGTACGACGCGCTGCTGAAGCTGAACTGCCGGCGCCTGCGCCTGATGTTCGACGTGGTCGAGGACTTGAACACCATGCCGCTGGCCGCGCGCCTGGCCAAGCAGATCCTGCTGCTGGCGCGCAGCTACGGCATCGAGGAAGGCCAGGAGATCCGCATCGGCCTGCAGCTGGCACAGGAAGACCTGGCCCAGCTGCTCGGCGCGTCGCGCCAGCGCGTCAACCAGGAACTGAAAGGCTTCGAGCGCGATGGCGCGGTGCGCATCGAGCCGACGCGGCTGGTGGTGCTGTCCAAGGACAAGCTGCTCGCGATCTCTGAACGCTGACTGGACTGCATGGACGCCTACACCGGAACCAAACCCGTCGCCGACTCGCACGCCTTCGACGCGGCCTCGCTGCAGGCCCACCTGCAGGCGCACCTGCCCGGCTTCGCGGGGCCGCTGCAGGTGGAGCAGTTCAAGGGCGGCCAGTCGAACCCGACCTACAAGCTCGTCACGCCGTCGCGTTCGTACGTGATGCGCTCCAAGCCCGGCCCGGCCGCGAAACTGCTGCCGTCGGCACACGCGATCGACCGCGAGTTTCGCGTGATGCGCGCGCTGCACGGCAGCGAGGTGCCGGTGCCCGAGATGCTGCTGCTGTGCGAGGACGAGTCGGTGATCGGCCGCGCGTTCTACGTGATGGAGTTCATGCAGGGCCGCGTGCTGTGGGAGCAGGCGCTGCCGGGGCTGGGCATGGCCGAGCGCGGCGCGGTCTACGACGAGATGAACCGCGTGATGGCGGCGCTGCACCGTGTCGACGTCGCGGCCGTGGGACTGGCCGACTACGGCAAGCCGGGCAACTACTTCGAGCGGCAGATCGCGCGCTGGGGCAAGCAGTACCAGGCCTCGATCACGCAGCCGATCGACGCGATGGACCGGCTGATGGAATGGCTGCCGGCCCACATGCCGCCCAGCGCGCGCGACGAGTCGCAGGTGTCGGTGGTGCATGGCGACTACCGGCTCGACAACCTGGTGTTCCACCCGAGCGAGCCGCGCGTGCTGGCGGTGCTCGACTGGGAGCTGTCGACGCTCGGCCATCCGCTGGCCGATTTCAGCTACCACTGCATGTCGTGGCACATCCCGCCCGGCGCGTTCCGCGGCATCGGCGGGCTCGACCTGGCCGCGCTCGGCATCCCCGACGAAGCGGCCTACGTGCGCCGCTACTGCGAACGCACCGGCCGCGCCGACCCGCAGGCGGTGATGGCCGACTGGAACTTCTACATGGCCTACAACCTGTTCCGCATGGCCGGCATCCTGCAGGGCATCGCGAAGCGGGTCGAGGACGGCACCGCCTCCAGCGCACAGGCGCGCCAGGCGGGCGCCGGCGCGCGGCCACTGGCCGAGATGGGCTGGCGGATTGCCCGACACGGCACCTGATCACCGGAGACACGCATGGACTTCAGCTATTCGCAACGCACGCAAGACCTGCAGGCCAAGGTGGCCCGCTTCATGGACGAGCACGTCTACCCGGCCGAGGCCGCATTCAACGCCGAGATCGAGGCCAACACGAAGGCCGGCAAGCGCTGGACGCCGCTGCAGCTGATCGAGGGGCTCAAGGCCAAGGCGCGCGCGCAGGGCCTGTGGAACCTGTTCCTGCCCGACAGCGAGCTGGGCGCCGGCCTGACGAACCAGGAGTACGCACCGCTGGCCGAGATCATGGGCCGCGTGCCCTGGGCCAGCGAGGTCTTCAACTGCTCGGCGCCCGACACCGGCAACATGGAGACCCTCGTGCGCTATGCCACGCCGGAGCAGAAGAAGCGCTGGCTCGAGCCGCTGCTCGACGGCCGCATCCGCAGCGCCTTCGCGATGACCGAACCCGACGTGGCTTCGTCGGACGCGACCAACATCGCGGCGCGCATCCAGCGCGATGGCGACGACTACGTGATCAACGGCCGCAAGTGGTGGATCTCGGGCGCCGGCGACCCGCGCTGCGCGATCTACATCTTCATGGGCAAGACCGATCCCGAAGCGCCGCGCCATTCGCAGCAGTCGATGATCCTGGTGCCGGCGGACACGCCGGGGGTGACGGTGGTCCGCCCGCTGCCGGTGTTCGGCTACGACGACGCGCCGCACGGGCACTGCGAGATGACGTTCGACAACGTGCGCGTGCCGGCCGGCAACATGCTGCTGGGCGAAGGCCGCGGCTTCGAGATCGCGCAAGGCCGCCTGGGTCCGGGCCGCATCCACCACTGCATGCGGCTGATCGGGCTGGCCGAGCGGGCGCTGGAGCTGATGTGCCGGCGCGCGTCGTCGCGCGTCGCGTTCGGCCGCAAGGTGGCCGAGCAGGGCGTGACGCGCGAGCGCATCGCCGAGGCACGCTGCAAGATCGAGCAGGCGCGGCTACTGACGCTGAAGGCGGCGTGGATGATGGACGTGGCCGGCAACAAGACGGCCAAGTCGGAGATCGCGATGATCAAGGTGGTGGCGCCGTCGATGGCCTGCCAGGTGATCGACTGGGCGATGCAGGTGCACGGCGGCGGCGGCATGAGCGACGACTTCCCGCTGGCGTACTTCTACACGGCGGCACGCACGCTGCGCTTCGCCGACGGGCCGGACGAGGTGCACCGCAACGCGATCGCGAAGATGGAGCTCGGGCGCTACGCGTAAATCGCTCCCGGATTGCGCTGCGCTCCATCCGGGCTACGAACGCTCAATGGCGGGAGGCGTCCTTGGGATCGTCGGGCCCGAGCTGGGTCTGCCACGCTGTCGATGACGTGCTGGGCCATCCACTCGCGGCGCCCTCCCCGGGTCCCACCCCGCCGGCCACCCGCAGTGCCTGCAGCACCGCCACCTCGAACAACCCGATCGCCTGCTGGATGGCGGCCAGGTCGGGGTTGGCGAGCTGCATGCGCATGTAGACCCGCCCGCGCAGCAGCATCAGCACGAACGGCGGCTCGGCCTGCAGCAGCTTGGCCGAGGCCTCCTCGAGCTGCCGTGCCAGCGCGCCCTCGACCCACGAGGCCGCGACCTGCGGCGTGTTGCCGACCAGGCCGAAGCGGATCCGCACGTTCTTCGATGCCGCGAAGGTGACCTTCGAGAACATCGCGAGCCAGCGCATTTCTTCGGGCGTGGTGCCGTCGATGACGGTCTGCGTGCTCTCGGTGAAGCGCTCGAAGGTCTGCCGCTCGAGCGTCTCGCGCAAGGGCTGCGACAGCAGCAGCACCTGCAGGTTGGGCGGCAGCCTGAGCTCCATGCGCAGGCGCAGCTCGTGCCCTTCGATGTAGAAGCGCTGCGGCGATCCCCATTCGAGGCGCCAGGGCTTGCTGTCCATGCCGCCGTCGATGACGAAGCCTTCTTCCTCGCGCACCCGCTTGAAGACCATCTTGCTGCCGCGGGCCCATTCCGACACCGCCCCCCAGTCGGGACCGTCGGGCTTGCCGGAGATCAATCGTTTGAGCGCGTCGAGCATGAAGCCAGGGCTTGGTCTAGAGTCGCTTCCCAACGGCACACCGGAGTGCCGACTGAGGACGACAAGATGATCGAAGTGTATTCGTGGGCCACGCCCAATGGCCACAAAGTTCACATCATGCTGGAGGAGCTGGGCCTGCCCTACCGCGTGACCGCCGTCGACATCGGCGCCGGCGACCAGTTCAAGCCCGACTTCCTGGCCATCAGCCCGAACAACAAGATCCCGGCGATCGTCGATCCGGACGGACCGGACGGCGCGCCGATCTCGCTGTTCGAATCCGGCGCCATCCTGATGTACCTCGCCGGCAAGACCGGCCAGTTGCTGCCGGCCGGCACCACCGAGCGCTACGAGGTGCTGCAGTGGCTGATGTTCCAGATGGGCAGCATCGGCCCGATGCTCGGCCAGGCGCACCACTTCCGCATCTACGCGCCCGAGAAGATCGAGTACGCGATCAACCGCTACACCAACGAGGCCAAGCGGCTGTACGGCGTGCTCGACAAGCGGCTGGCCAAGTCGCGCTACGTCGCCGGCAAGGACTACAGCATCGCCGACATCGCGGTGTTTCCGTGGCTGCGCTCGTGGAAGAACCAGGGCATCGATTGGGCCGACTTCCCGCACCTGAAAGGCTGGTTCGACGAGATCTGCGCCCGCCCGGCGGTGCAGCGCGGCGTCGAGGTGCTGGCCTCGCACCGCAAGCCGCTGAACGACGAGAAGGCGCGCGACGCGCTGTTCGGCAAGCAGCAGTACGAGCGACGCTGAGCGTTTCTATCTGACACGGCACCCTGGAAACTGCCCCCGGAAAGCAGGCTTCATCCGCGGCAGGCCCGGCGGCGTGAAGCGCACGATGGCGTGACATTGCTGGAGTTCCTCATGATCGCCGTGTCCCTTCTCAGCCTGCCGCTCGCCGCCGTGCAACGCTTCATGGCCTCGGACCGCCAGGGCACCGCGACCGGTGCCCGGATGGAGCGCCGCCTGGCGCTCGCCGTGGCGCTGATCGCGCTGGCCGGCGGCGCATCGATCGCCCTGCTTTCCGCCGCCTGACGCGGCGCGAGGGCGCCGCGCGGGCGCCCCGGCCGGGCACATCCTCCGTGATGTAATCCGGCCTCTTTCCTGCATTTCCCGCGCCCATGAACCTGCGACTGCCGCCGTGGCTGCACAGCCTGCTGCCAGCCGCCAGCACCGTCGATGCCACCGAGCGGCTGCGTGCCTGTGCCGGCGCGCTGCTGGGCATCGCGACCACCGCCTTGAGCAGCGCCTGGTTGCTGGGCCCGCAGGCCGCCACCACGCTGGTCGCGCCGATGGGCGCCTCCGCGGTGCTGCTGTTCGCGGTGCCGGCCAGCCCGCTGGCGCAGCCCTGGTCGATCGTCGGCGGCAACACCGTGTCGGCGCTGGTCGGCGTGGCGTGTGCGCTGCTGATCCCGTCGACGCCGCTGGCCGCGGCGGCGGCGATCTTCCTGGCGATCGGTGCCATGTTCATGCTGCGCTGCGTGCATCCGCCCGGCGGCGCCGCGGCCCTGACGGCGGTGCTGGGCGGGCCGGCAGTGCATGCGGCCGGCTTCGGCTTCGCCTTTGCGCCGGTCGCACTGAACAGCCTGCTGCTGCTGGCGGTGGCGGTGCTCTACAACAACGCCACCGGCCGCCGCTACCCGCATGCGCAGCGCCTGCAGCCGGCGCACCCGCACCAGACGGCCGACGCGGTGCCGACGGCGCGCCTGGGCTTCACGGTCGAAGACCTGCAGCGCGTGCTGAAGGACTACAACCAGGTGCTGGACGTCAGCGCCGACGACCTGGCCGGCCTGTTCGTGCAGACCGAGATGCAGGCCTTCCGCCGGCGCGTGGCCGACACGCGTTGCGGCGCGATCATGTCGCGCGACGTGCTGACGGTGGAGTACGCCACCGAGCTGGCCGAGGCCTGGACGCTGATGCGCGAGCACGGCCTGCAGGCCTTGCCGGTGATCGACCGCGCGCGGCGCGTGATCGGCATCGTCACGCGCTCGGATTTCCTGCACCACGCCGACCTGCTGGGCCACGCCAGCCTGCGCGCGCGGGTGCACGAGTTCCTGCGCCGCACGCCGCACACGCATTCGGACAAGCACGAGGTGGTCGGGCAGATCATGAGTTCGCCGGCGCGCACCGCAACGCTGGAAACGCCGATCGTCGAACTCGTGCCGTGGATGGCCGACACCGGGCTGCACCACGTGCCGGTGGTGGACGCCGACCGGCGCATCGCCGGCATGGTGTCGCAGACCGACCTGGTCGGCGCGCTGTACGAGAGCAGCCTGGCGCAGCTCGGCCGCCGCTGAACGCCCCCGSGCACGCCGATTGCCCCTCGTCCGACCGGCGCCTTCGGCGCCGACGATGAGGGAGACAGCATGAAGATCGCGAAGCTGGTGCGGCCGGTGCTCGGATTCGGGTTCGGCCTGCTCGGCCTGCTGGGCGCTGCGCGCGCCGACACGGGCTCGGTGGATTTCACGCTCGATGCGCTGCCGCTGGCASCCGGGCCGGCCGAGGCGGGCGCGCCCGGCACCGTGGGCCACTGGCTGCCGGACAACCGCGCGTCGGTGAACGTGACGACGATGACCTTCAATGGCGCGCCGACACGGTCGGCCTACAGCTACAACGGCGTGGACGACACGGTCGCGGCCAGCCTGCCGCCCTTCGGCGACTCCAGCCATTCGTTCGCCGCCCTGCCGGGCCAGCAGGGCGCGGTGCACGCCGGCGCGGTGGCGGGCCAGCTCAGCGTCGGCTGGCAGACCGAGACGCCGCGCGACTACATCGAGGCGCTGGTCACCTGGTCGCGCTCGTTCGCGCTCGACCCGTATTCGTCGCTGACCTTCTCGGGCCTGGCGTCGGTCACCAACCCGTTGCAGGCCGCCCCCTCGGCCACCTGGTGGAACAACCTCAATTCGGGCTCGGTACACCGCGGGGCGCTGACCTACCAGGCCCCCGACTACGCCTACGGCGGCCTGACGCTGTACGCCGACATCCTCGACCGCAACCCGCTCGACCCGACAGCCGCGCCGCAGGGGCGCCAGTCGCACGACGACGATTTCAGCTACAGCGTCGATTCGTTCGGGCACCTGGCGGTGACGGTATTCAACCGCAGCGCCGAGACGCTGTTCGGCAGCTTCGAGATGCAACTGGGCGCGTGGACGCCGGTGCCGTCGATTCCGGAGCCGCCGATGGTGCTGATGATGGCGCTGGGCCTGATGGCCCTGGCGTTCAACGGGCGTCGCCGCCAGGGCCCGCCGGCACGCCGGGTCGCGATTCCATCTCAAGACATCAACCGGGAGAACCCATGAGACTCACCCCCCTCATCGGCGCCACGCTGGCGCTCGCGCTGTGCGGTGCCGCGCACGCCGTGCCGGCATCCGCCTCCGCCCGCTTCACGCTCGACCCGCAGAGCGGCCTCGGCACCGGCGCCACGACCGAACCGGGCAGCGTGGGCCACTGGCTGGCCGACAACACGTTCCAGGCCTCGCTGTCGGCGGCGCACGGCAGCGCCGGCCCGACCGATGGGCGGCAGCTGAACCTGAAGTCGCGCACGCTCGATCCGGCCGCGCGGGCGGGCACGCCCTTCGGCGAGGCGGCGATCGACCTGCCCCAGCTCGGCGGCGAAGCGCTGTCGGCGCACGCAGCGATCGGCCACGGCAGCGTCAGCGCGGCCTGGCGTGCCGACCTGGAGGACGACGAGGCGCGGGCCACGGTCAACTGGCAGCGCCCGTTCGTGCTGAATCCGTTCGCGTCGGTGACCTTCTCGGGCATCGCGAGCCTGATGAATCCGGCCGCATCGACGCCGCTGCCGCTCTTCTCCGAAGACAGCAGCCGGCCGGATGCGTACGTGAACCAGGCCAGCCTGGTCTACCGCGACAAGGCGCTGTCGAACAACGGCATCAACCTGTTCGCGAGCATCTTCAACGACAACCCGGTGGCGGCCGGCACCGACGTGCAGCAGCGCACGGCGAGCTTCGACGACTTCACCTACGGCGTCGACCCCTTCGGGCACCTGTCGCTGACGGTGCACAACCGGTCCGGGCAGGTGCTGTACGGGAACTTCGAGCTGTTCGCATACAGCTGGAATGCGGCGCCGATCCCGGAGCCTGGGACAGTGGTGATGATGTTGCTCGGGCTGGCCGTGGTCGGGGTTGCGTCGCGCCGCGCCACCCGCTGAACCCGCCGCCGGCGTACGATCGGGCATGGACCTGATGCCCCGCACCCGCTGGCTCGACGAATTCGTGATGGCGATGTCCCGGCGCTTCCACGCCGGCACGGCCGCCGAGATCCAGCGCTACGCGCAGGCTGTCTGGATCTACCGGCGGCACGAGGTGCCGGCCGAGGCCGTCGAGTTGCAGCGCATGCCGATGTCGGATGTCCAGTTCTGGCCCGCACTGGAAGGCATCGATGCCTGGCTGGAAGCGAAGGCCGGGATCATTGCGGCGCTCGAACCCGATCTCCCCTGGGACGATTGCCAGCAAGGCGCCTACGCCGAATACCTCGCCGACAAGACGGCGATGGATGCCAACCCGGCGGGCGCGATCGAGAAGCTCTATGCGGGCTCCGGATTCTCGGCCGCCGATGCGCGGTCCGACCGCTGGCGCTGAGGCCTGCGCCGCACGCCGCGCCGGCCTACAAGCGCGGCAGGTCGTGCAGCGTCCTGGCCTGGCCATTCACGGTGCTGACACGAAGCCACTCGTGCCCGGCCTCGTCGGCGTAGCGCGTGACGGGCGCGGCAAGGCCGGGGCTTCCGTCGGCGCACATGACGACCTGCCCGCCCGACGCCAGTTCGTGGATGACCTCGACGACGCCCACCACCGCGGGTTTCGCGAGCCCCTCATGGGTGGTGGCATCCGAGCGCTGCCATTGCACGAGATCGACGCGATCCTGCGAATCGATCGACACCTTCTGGATGATGTGCATGCGAACCTTTCGTGGTGGGAGCCCCCGGGCTCTGAAGAACCCGATGGTGCGCGCCATCGCCGGCCGGCAGAATAAAAGGGCCATTGCATTTCGCTGCATGGCGAGCCGGCTACGATGGGCCTCAACTTCTCGAGACCTTCAATGAACCATCACCTGCTCCAGCCCACCGCCACGATCACCGCCGCGCTCATCACCAACCCGGCGCCGGGCGTGTCGAAGACCAAGATCGAGGACATCGCCACGCTGTTCACCGCGGTCTACCACCAGTTGGCCGCCGCGGCCACGGCGGATGCCGCGAAGACCAAGGCAGCCGCCACGCTCTGACCAGGATTCAACCGAYGGGTCGGTTTGATTCGGTTGGCCGCAAGCTGCTGCCCGGGCACGATGCCGCCGCTGCGCTGTTGGCATCGAGTTTCACCTGCACCGGTCCCTGAACAGGGCCGCCACCACCGGAGACACCCATGATCAAAGTCAGCGTGATGTACCCCAACACCCCCGGCGCGCGCTTCGACCACGACTACTACCGCGACAAGCACATGCCGCTGCTGAAGCGCCGCATGGGCGACAGCTGCAGGTCGTACACGATCGACAAGGGCATGGCCGGCGGCGCGCCCGGCGAGCCGGCCACCTACGTCGCGATGTGCCACGTCTTCTGCGACTCCGTCGAGGCCTTCGAGGGCGGCTTCGGTCCCCATGCCCAGGAGATCCTGGGCGACATCAAGAACTACACCGACCTGTCGCCGCTGATCCAGATCAGCGAAGTCGTCGTCGGCTGACTGCTGCCTGCTGCCTGCAAGGGCGAACCGAATATCGCCCGGCAGCGTGAAACCGTGCCTGTCCAAGGCGGGCCGGATGGGTTCCAATGCGCGCCGGCGATGCACGTGCCATGGCACGGCCTCCCCAAGAAAAAGAATTCAACCCATTTCAAAAAGAAGCGTGGAGGGGAGCCGCGACTTCCATGACTTCATTCAGCAACCGCGGAGGAGGGATTTCCATGTTTTCATCCGTCATTCGGATCTCGAGCGTCGTCGCCATGGCGGCCGTGTGTTCGGCCTGTGCCACGATCATGGGGCAGCCGACCCAGACGCTGCCGATTTCCAGTGCGCCCAGCGAGGCCAGCATCACCGTCGTCGACGAGGCCGGCGTCGAGGTGTTCAAGGGTGCCACGCCCACCTCGGTGACGCTGCAGAAGAGCACCGGCAAGTACTGGGGCAAGAAGAACTTCACAGTCACCATCACCAAGGCCGGCTACCAGTCGCAGGTCATCCCGGTCGCCGCCTCGGCCAACGGCTGGTACATCGCCGGCAACCTGGTGTTCGGCGGCCTGATCGGCTGGTTCGTCGTCGACCCGCTGAGCGGCAACATGTACACGCTGTCGCCTGAAGCCGTGGCAGGCAACCTGGCAACCGCCAAGTCGGCCCACAACAACACGGCCAAGGACGGCAGCATCGCGATCGTGCTGATCGAGGACGTGCCCGCCGCGCTGCGCTCGCAGATGGTGTCGGTGCGCTGACGCCACCAGGGCGCGTTGTTCCAGCGCATCCAACGGCCGGCAGCCGGCCGGCGCTGGTTACAATGCGCCCGTTCGGGGTGTAGCGCAGCCTGGTAGCGCAACTGGTTTGGGACCAGTGGGTCGGATGTTCGAATCATCTCACCCCGACCATCTTCTCTCTCGTGGCCTGAGCTCTTCAGCCCCCACTGCCCGTAGCTCAACTGGATAGAGCAGCTGCCTTCTAAGCAGCAGGTCGGGGGTTCGAGTCCCTCCGGGCAGGCCAGCCCCAGACCCTTCCCCTCACACCGTCAAGGCCCCCAGCGCCTTCTCAAGCCGCTTCACGCTGACCGGCTGCGGCGTGCGCAGCTCCTGCGCGAACAGGCTGACGCGCAACTCTTCCAGCAGCCAGCGGAACTCGTCCAGCCGCGCGTCGTGCACGCCCTTGCGGTCGGCCAGCAGCCGCAGCCAGCGCTGCTCCAGCGGACGCAGCTCGGCCAGCCGCGTACCGTCACGCGCCGGGTCGGCACGCAGCTTGTCCAGCCGCATCACGATGCCCTTCAGGTAGCGCGGCAGGTGCGCCAGTTGCGCCCACGGCGTCGCCAGCACGAAGCGCTTGGGCACCAGCCGGCCCAGCTGTGCCTGCACGTCGTCGGCCACCTCCTTCGGCGGGCGCGCGTCCTTCAGCTTGCGCTGGGCCGCCGCGAACTCGGCCAGCACCACCGACACGCTGCGCGCGATCTCGTTGGCGATCAGCGTCAGCCGCCCTCGCCCTTCGTCGATGCGGCGCTTGAAGGCGGTCGCCTCGGTGGGCAGYGGATCGGCCAGGAAGGCCCGGTCCAGCGCCAGGTCGATGACCTGCTCGCGCAGCTCGTCCGCGGTGCCCAGCGGCATGTACAGCACTGCCATCTTCTGCAGGTCGGGGATGTTCTTCTCGAGGTACTTCAGCGCATCGCGGATCTGCAGCGCCACCAGCCGACGCAACCCGGCACGGTGTTTCTGCGCAGCCACGTCGGGCTCGTCGAACACCTCCACCTGCACGAAGCTGCCGCGGTCGATCAGCGCCGGGAAGCCGACCAGCACCTGGCTGCCGCGCTTCACCTCCATCAGCTCGGGCAGCTCGCCGAAGCTCCAGTCGGTGTACTTCGGCTCGGCCACCTCGACCGCCGGCGCGGCGACGCGCCCCGGCGCCGTCTTCACGGCAATCGCCCCGGCCGGCGCGGCCGCCGCCGGTGGCGACACCGGCGCCCCCGCCGGCCGCAGCACCGCCAGCGCCTGGAAGGCCGAGCGCGCCTGCCCGCCCAGCTCGGCCTTCAGGCTCGCCAGGTTGCGCCCGCTGCCCAGCTGCCGGCCGTTCTCGTCGACGATGCGGAAATTCATGAACAGGTGCGGCGACAGCTGCTCCAGCTTGAAGTCGTTGCGTTTCACGTCCAGCTGCGTCTTGTCGCGCACCGCCTTCAGCAGCGCGTCGACCAGGCTGCCGGTGCCGAAGGCGTGCGCCTCCTGCACCTGGTCGACGAAGCCCTGCGCGTAGTCCGGCAGCGGCACCAGCCGCGAACGCGGCCGCTGGTGCAGCGTCTTCACCAGCGCCAGCACCTTGTCCTTCAGCATGCCCGGCACCAGCCACTCGCAGCGCTCGTCGTTCACCTGGTTCAGCGCATAGATCGGCACCGTCACCGTCACGCCGTCCTTCGGGTCCCCGGGGTCGTGCAGGTAGGTCGCGCCGCAATCGACGCCGCCCAGCCGCAGCGTCTTCGGGAACGACGCGGTCGTGATGCCGGCCGCCTCGTGGCGCATCAGCTCCTCGCGSKTCAGGAACAGCAGCTTCGGCTGGCGCTGGCTCTCCTCGCGGTACCAGCGCTCCAGGCTGTGCCCGCTGCACACGTCGGCCGGCAGTTGCTGGTCGTAGAACGCGTGGATCAGCTCGTCGTCGACCAGCACGTCCTGCCGGCGCGACTTGTGTTCCAGCTCTTCCACCTGCGCGATCAGCTTGCGGTTGGCCGCGAGGAAAGGCAGCCGCGTCTCCCACTCGCCGTTCACCAGCGCCTCGCGGATGAAGATCTCGCGCGCCGCCGCCGCATCCACGCGGCCGAAGTTGACACGCCGGTTGCTGTAGATCACCAGGCCATACAGCGTCGCCCGCTCCAGCGCCACCACCTCGGCCGCCTTCTTCTCCCAGTGCGGCTCCAGCAACTGCGTCTTGATCAGGTGCCCGGCGATGCCCGGCAGCCACTGCGGCTCGATGTTGGCGATGCCGCGGCCGAACAGCCGCGTCGTCTCGACCAGCTCGGCCGCGACGATCCAGCGCCCCGGCTTCTTGCCCAGGTGCGAACCCGGGTGCTTGTAGAACTTGATGCCGCGCGCACCGAGGTACCAGTCGTCCTCGTCGCTCTTGAGCCCCAGGTTGCCCAGCAGCCCGGCCAGCATCGCCAGGTGCAGCTGGTCGTAGGTGGCGGGCAGCGTGTTCAGCCGCCAGCCGTGCTCGGCCACCACGGTGTGCAGCTGCGAATGGATGTCGCGCCACTCGCGCACGCGGCGCGGCGAGACGAAGTTGTCGCGCAGCAGCTGCTCCTGCTTGCGGTGCGACAGCTTGTGCTCCTTGCTGCCGCCGCGCGCGTCTTCCAGCCACTTCCACAGCTTCAGCGTGCCGACGAATTCGGAGCGGTCGTCGTCGAATTTCTTGTGCGCCGCATCGGCGGCCTGCTGGTGCTCCATCGGCCGGTCGCGCGCGTCCTGCACGCTGAGCGACGACGCGATCACCAGCACCTCGGCCAGCGACTCGCGGTTGCGCGCCTCCAGGATCATGCGGCCCACGCGCGGGTCCAGCGGCAGCTTGGCGAGCTCGCGGCCGATCGGCGTCAGCTCGTTCTGCTCGTCGACCGCGCCCAGCTCGTGCAGCAGCTGGTAGCCGTCGGCGATGGCCCGGCGCGGCGGCGGCTCGAGGAACGGAAAATCCTCGACCAGCCCGAGACCCAGCGACTTCATGCGCAGGATCACGCCGGCCAGCGACGAGCGCAGGATCTCCGGGTCGGTGAAGCGCGGCCGCTCGTTGAAATCCTTCTCGTCGTAGAGCCGGATGCAGATGCCATTGCTGACGCGACCGCAGCGGCCCGCGCGCTGGTTGGCCGCCGCCTGGCTGACCGGCTCGATCAGCAGCTGCTCGACCTTGTTGCGGTAGCTGTAGCGCTTGATGCGCGCGGTGCCGGCGTCGATCACGTACTGGATGCCGGGCACCGTCAGCGAGGTCTCGGCCACGTTGGTGGCCAGCACGATGCGGCGCGCGCTGTGCGGCTCGAACACCGCGTCCTGCTCCTGCTGGCTCAGGCGCGCGAACAGCGGCACCACCTCGACGCCCGGCGGGTGGTGCTTGCGCAGGTGCTCGGCGGCCTCGCGGATCTCGCGTTCGCCGGGCAGGAACACCAGCACGTCGCCGGCCCCCTCGCGCCACAGCTCGTCGACGGCGTCGCCGATGGCGTCGTTCGGGCCGTACTCGCGCGACTCCTCGAACGGCCGCCAGCGCTGCTCGACCGGGAACAGCCGCCCCGACACCTGGATCACCGGCGCCGGGCCGTGGCGCGACGCGAAGTGGTTGGCGAAGCGGTCGGCGTCGATGGTCGCCGAGGTCACGATGATCTTCAGGTCGGGCCGGCGCGGCAGGATCTGGCGCAGGTAGCCGAGCAGGAAGTCGATGTTCAGGCTGCGCTCGTGCGCCTCGTCGATGATCAGCGTGTCGTAGGCCTTCAGCAGCGGATCGGTCTGGGTCTCGGCCAGCAGGATGCCGTCGGTCATCAGCTTGACGCTGGCGCCGGCCGACAGGCGGTCCTGGAAGCGCACCTTGAAGCCGACGTGCTCGCCCAGCGGCGTGTTCAGTTCCTGCGCGATGCGCTTGGCCACGCTCGAGGCCGCAATCCGTCGCGGCTGCGTATGCCCGATCAGGCCCTTGCCGCCGGCGCCCCTGCCGCGGCCCAGCGCCAGCGCGATCTTCGGCAGCTGGGTGGTCTTGCCGGAACCGGTCTCGCCGCAGACGATGACGACCTGGTTCGCCTCGATGGCGCGCGCGATCTCGTCGCGCCGGGATGAGACCGGCAGCGATTCGGGGAAGGTGATCGGCGGAACGGGATTCGCCGTGACGGGCGGTCCGCGTCGCGAGGCTGTGGTCATGGGCCCTTCGTGCAAAATCATCGATTATTTCAAACTGCGGCCGACACCGCTGAACAACGCCGCGCCATGGACTTCGTCTTCCCCCACACCTTCGTGCCCTGGTTCCGCTCGGTGGCGCCGCACATCCATGCGCACCGCGGCAAGACCTTCGTGGTGGCGATCGCCGGCGAGCTGATCGCGGCGGGCAAGCTGTCGGCCTTCGCGCAAGACCTGGCCATCCTGCACGCCATGGGCATCAAGCTGGTGCTGGTGCACGGTTTCCGGCCCCAGGTGGAAGAGCAGCTGCGCGCCAAGGGCCACACCTCGCGCTTCAGCCACGGCATGCGCGTGACCGATCCGCTGGCCCTCGATTGCGCACAGGAAGCCGCCGGCCAGCTGCGCTACGAGATCGAGGCCGCGTTCTCGCAAGGCCTGCCGAACACGCCGATGGCGCACAGCCAGATCCGTGTCGTCTCCGGCAACTTCATCACCGCGCGGCCGGTCGGCATCGTCGATGGCGTCGATTTCCAGCACACCGGCCTGGTGCGCAAGATCGACGCGGCCGGCATCCGGCGCCTGGTCGACATCGGCGCGCTGGCGATGCTGTCGCCCTTCGGCTTCTCGCCCACCGGCGAGGCGTTCAACCTGAGCATGGAAGACGTCGCCGCCAGCACCGCCAGCGAACTGCAAGCCGACAAGCTGATATATGTCACCGAGGTGCGCGGGATTCCGCTCGACCCGCTCGACCCGGACAGCGAAATCGACCAGGAACTGGGTTTGGCTGAAGCCCGCAAACTGCTGGCGGCCCTGCCCAATCCGATGCAACCGACCGACACCGCTTTCTACCTGCAGCATGCCGTGAAAGCCTGCGCCGATGGCGTCGAACGGGTTCACATCGTGCCGTTCTCGGTCGATGGTTCGGTGCTGATGGAATTGTTCACGCACGACGGCGTCGGCACCATGATCGTCGACGAGAAACTCGAAAGCCTGCGCGAAGCCACGTCGGACGACATCGGCGGCATCCTGCAGCTGATCGAGCCGTTCGAGAAAGACGGAACCCTGGTCAAGCGCGACCGGACCGAGATCGAGCGCGACATCGACCATTACACCGTGATCGAACACGACGGCGTTATCTTCGGTTGTGCCGCCCTGTACCCTTATCCCGAGGCACATACCGCCGAAATGGCGGCACTCACCGTCTCCCCGAACGTGCAAGGACAAGGCGACGGCGAGAAGATACTCAAGCGCGTCGAGCAGCGGGCACGCGCGGCCGGGCTCGACAGCATTTTCGTGCTGACCACCCGGACGATGCATTGGTTCATCAAGCGCGGTTTCAAGCAGGTCGACCCCGACTGGCTGCCCGAAGCCCGCAAGCGAAAATACAACTGGGACCGCCGTTCCCAGGTATTGGTCAAGAAGCTGGCCTGATCGCCCCGGCGTGGTGCCGGCCAGCCCCCTCACACACAATCAGATCGACAGGAGTTACCCATGGCTCGAATGGTGCAATGCGTTTACTTGAAGAAAGAAGCCGAAGGGCTGGATTTCGCGCCCTACCCCGGTGAATTGGGAAAGCGCATTTACAACGAGGTCAGCAAGGAGGCCTGGCAGGCTTGGATGAAGCACCAGACCATGCTGGTCAACGAGAACCGGCTGAATCTGGCCGATCAACGTGCCCGCCAGTACCTGGCCCRTCAAATGGAGCGGTTTTTCTTCGGCGACGGTGCCGAGCAGCCGGCCGGCTTCGTGCCGCCCACGCCCTGACCGACATTCCTGCCCGGCATTTCCCTTGTGGACGTTGATTTTCCTGCACTAGAATCCCGGCGTCGGCATATAGCCGGGTTCACAAGGAAATCATCAATGACCACGTTGCAGGATTTGCTGGCCAAAAAGGCCGCTCTCGAACAGGAAATTGAAGCCACGCAAAAGCGTGAGCGCCAGGACGCGATCGCCAAGGTCAAGTCGTTGATGAGCGAGTACGGCCTGTCGGTGTCCGACCTGTCCGGCAAGTCGGCCGCCAAAACCGGCGCCAGCAAGGGCGCCAAGGTGGCCGCCAAATACCGCAACAGCGCCACCGGCGAAACCTGGAGCGGTCGCGGATTGCAGCCCAAATGGCTGAAGGCGGCCATTGCCGCCGGCAAGAAACTCGAAGATTTCGCGCTCTGACCGAAAATCCGTATCGATTCCATCGACCGCCCGATACCCCGCATCTGCAGGGTATCCGGGCGCTGTCGCACGGAGCCGCCCCGGGGTAAATTCGAAAGCTTGACAGCGACGCTCCGAGCCCGCGTTCCGTGCCTGTATTCCGACTGCCCACCCTCCCCGTCATCCTGCTGCCCCCCACGCGCCTGAGCGTCTGGGCCCTGCAGGCGGTGTTGGCGTCGGTGGCGTGCCTGGCCCTCGGTCGATGGGGCCTGTCGATTCCGCCGTTCAACCTGATCGCATCGCTGCCGTGGCTTCCCGGCGGCCTGATGCTGGCGGCCATGATGCGCTGGGGCACCGGCATGGCGCCGGGGCTGTGGCTTGCGGCGTGCGCGGTGCTGCTCGGGGCCGACCTGCCGCCGTGGCTGGCGGCGTCCATCGCCGGCGGGCAGGTCGGCGCGGCACTGCTGTCGACGCTGCTGCTGCGCCGGCTGCGCTTCGCGCCGGCGATTGAGGGCTGGCGCGATGCCGCCACCGTGCTCGCCGCAGGGATCGGCCTGTCCACGCTGGCCGGCGCAGCCAACGCCCTCGTGTGGCTGACGGCGGACAGCCAGGTCGACCGCCATGCCTGGCTGCAGCCGGCGGCCTGGGCCGTCGCGCGCGACGCGCTGGCTTCGCTGGCGCTCGCGCTGCCGCTGCTGGCGTGGTCGCGTACCTCGCTGCGGCAGGCGCTGGGCGAACGGCGCTGGCTGCTGAGCGGCCTGCTGGGCGCTGCCACGCTGGCCGCCGCGGCGCTCCTCGGACGCCATGCGGCATCGCCGCTGGTGCTGGCCGGCGCCGCTGTTCCCCACCTGCTGCTGGGCTGGCTGGCGRCCCGGCGCGGGCTGCTGCCGGCGAGCGGCGTCGTGCTGGCGGTGTCGGCGGGCGCTGCCACGCTGCTCGCGCGCGGCG
>NZ_JBFUEB010000109.1:0-19875 GCF_056404395.1 Rhizobacter sp. P2_D12
CACCCGGGTGGTGCGCGCCAGCCGCACCGCGTAGTCGACCACCCGGTCGTCGACGCGGACGAACGACACCATGCGCTGCAGCGCCAGCACCGAGCGCTCGTCCAGCCGCGGCTGGATGGCGTCGAGCGGGAACTGGTCGCCGGTCAGCTGCTCGGTGGTGCGGCGCACGATCGAGGTCTCTTCCTCCTGCGACGGGTAGCCGACGTCGATCTTGAACAGGAAGCGGTCGAGCTGTGCCTCGGGCAGCGGGTAGGTGCCCTCGGTGTCGACCGGGTTCTGCGTGGCCAGCACCATGAAGGGCTTGGCCAGCGGCAGCGTCTGGCCCTCGATCGTCACCTGGTACTCCTGCATCACTTCCAGCAGCGAGCTCTGCGTCTTGGCCGGTGCGCGGTTGATCTCGTCGGCCAGCAGCAGGTTGGTGAAGACCGGCCCGCGGTGCACGCGCAGCGCACCCACCGGCGCACCGGGCTCGCCGCGCGCCTCCAGCACCGAGTGGCCGGTGATGTCGGACGGCATCAGGTCGGGCGTGAACTGCACGCGCGCATAGCTCAGCGTCAGGGCCTTGGCCAGCGTGCGCGCGAGCAGCGTCTTGCCGAGGCCCGGCACGCCCTCGATCAGCACATGGCCGCTGGCCATCAGCGCGACCAGGATCTGGTCGACCGCGAGCTGCTGGCCGACGACGGCCTTGCCGACCTCGAGGCGCAGTTCGTTCAGCAGTTCGGCGGCACGCGCCAGGTCGGTGGGTTTGATTTGCATGGGACGGGTCCTCAGGAAACAGGGGCCGGCACGCGCTCGGCCAGGCGGCGGCGCGCGGTTTCGAGCAGTTCGAGCGTGGGCGGCAGGTCGATGCGGCGGCGCGGGATGCCGCGGTCCAGCGCCAGGCCGAGCGCGGCGGCATCCAGCCCCGTCAGCCGGGCGATGGCGGCGGCCCGCGCGCTGCGTTCGAGCTGGTCGTAGCGCATCACGTGCAGGCGCGCGGTCTCGTCGAGCGCGCGCAGCTGCGCGGCATGCAGGCCGAGCGGGCCGTGGCGCCACAGGAAGCGCGCGGTGCCGGTGACCTGCTCGGCCATCGAGCGCCGCCCGGCCGGCAGCGCCACCACCAGCGGGCCGAAGCGCGGCGCCGCACGCCACCACGCCAGCAGCAGCGCCAGCCCGCACAGCAGCAGCGCCGCCGCGCCGGTCTGCCACAGCCAGCGCATCAGCGGCGTGCGCGATTCCTCGTCGACGATCCACAGCACCTGGCCGCGACGCAGCTGCAGCGCGGCCGCGGCGATCAGGCCGTTGTCGCCGCGCGTCAGCTGCTTGTTGCCGCGCAGGTCCCAGCCGGCCAGCACGGTGACGCTGCCGCGGCCGTACGGCACGCGCAGCACCTCGATGCCGCTCGCGTCGTCGAGCTGCCAGCTGGCCGGCACCTTGGCTTGCAGCCGCGGCCAGGGCTCGCGCGCGCAGCTCATGAAGCGGCGCGCCGGCGGGAAGGCCGGCGCCACCGATTCGGGTTCGCCGACGGAGCGGCAGGCCGGGCCCTCGCGCAGCCGCTTCAGGATCTGGTCGACGTCCGGCGTGCCGCCGCGCGACGGCCGCGATGCGGCGGGCGCGGGGGGAGCGGGCGCCGGCGCTTCTTCATCGTCGTCCGGCTCGTCCATGTCTTCGTCCGGCGCCGAGGCGGCCGGCGCGGGCCGCGCCGTGCGTGCCGGCGTCTGCGAGCGCACCGGCAGCCACGCGGCCAGCTGCGATTCGTTCAGGTCGGTGCCCGGCAGCACCAGCTGCCCGCCCTGCTCGACCCATTCGCGCAGGCGCTCGCCGCGGCCGGGGAAGATGCCCCACTGCCAGGTCGCCAGGTACACCGTCGCACGCGCCGGCGGCATGCGCGACAAGCCCCTGGGCGTCTCGACCTTCGCACCGAGCCGGCGCGCCAGGTCCTGCAGCGCGAGCATGTCGTTCTTCGCGGCCTCGTCGCTCTGCGGCGTCGGCACCTCGGTGTCGACCCACTCGGTGCACGATGCGAGCCACAGAACGCCGCCGGCCAGCGCGAGGGCCACGCCCAGGCGCAGCAGGTTGTCGCGGTTGAGCCAGCTCATGCCGCCACTCCCGGCGACGGCACGCCCAGCAGCCCGTCGAACTCGTTGCACAGCTGGACCACCGCCGGCGTCTCCGGCAGGCGCCCGCCGTACACCGCCAGCTGCCATGCAGCGACCAGCCGCGCGACGTAGTCGGCGCCCACCGGCCGCAGCGCGCGGCGCGCCAGCGCGACGCACTCGCCCTCGGTGCTGGCGGCACGGATCGGCAGCTGGTGCGCATGCACCAGGCGCGACAGCGCGCCGCGGTACAGCAGCGACAGCGCCGCGCGGTGCTCGCCGCGCAGCCACATCGCCGACGCGGTCGCGCCGATGTCGGCCGGCAGGCTCTCGGGGCGGATGTCGAGGTCGCGCACGTGGCTGGGCAGCGCCGCCGGCCGCTGCGGCGCGGCGCCGGCACGCTCGCGGATCCAGTGCCGCAGGCCGACCAGCAGCAGGGCCACCAGCAGCGCGCCGACCGCCCACACGACGACGCGGCCGACCGAGGTGACCCAGCCCACGAAATCGCGCAACCAGGCCAGCCAGCCGGGCATGCCGCCGCGCTCGGGCGGCTTGGCCTGGTCCGGCTCCCGGGGCTTGAGGCGCCAGGTCTTCTCCGTCTTCGTGCCGCCGAAGCGCGGATCCTTGCGCAGCGTCGCCAGTTCGGCCTCGATCGCGTCGCGCGAGGGCCGGTCGGGATCCACCGCGACGGCGGGCGCCGAGGCCGCCGCCGGCGGCCCGTCCTGCGCCCGCGCCGCGCCCGTGCCGAGCAGCGCCGCCGCCAGCAACCATGCCGCGCTAGAACGCACGGCGGAACTCCTGCTCGATGTCCCAGGCCTCGAGCTGCACGCGGCGGTTCAGGTACATCGCGAAGCCGGCGCCGACGTAGAACGGCTCCAGCACCAGCACCACCAGCGCGTAGCCGGCGGCCGTCGCGAACGCGGCCGACCCGCCCTCGCCCTTCAGCCAGTTCCAGCCCTCGCCGCGCAGGCCCTCGGGCACCAGCAGGAACGCGAAGGCGAACAGGCCGAAGCACAGGAAGGCCTCGGCATGCGCGAACGCCAGGTGCATCGCCGTCGCCGCGCCGCGCTGCGAGCGCAGCAGCTGCGCGCGGCGCTGCCGGTTGGCCTTGCCGCGCTGCCCTTCGAGCTGGTAGATGGGCTGCGTGAACGAACGCCACGGCGACAGCCGGCGCCACAGCAGCGTGCTGAACAGCTGGCCCCACCAGATGCTGCGCTGCGCCTGCCACAGGTCGACGAAGCGGGTCGACTGGCCGAAGGCAGCGCGCGACAGCACGAACAGCACGCTGCGGTCGAGCCAGGGCTTGAGCCAGAAGATCAGCAGGCTGGGCAGCCAGCCGGCGATCTCGAAGCTCGACAGCGACAGCGCGAACACCGCCAGGAACACCGGCGTGCAGGTGGCCCACACCGAGCGCGCATTGGCCTGCACCAGCCGCACGCCCAGGTCGCCGGCCTCGTGCATCGGGCGCGGCCGCAGCTCGAGCGCGATCGCGTCAACCTGCATCAGGCGTCCCCTTGGCGTCGATGGCCGCGCGCGGCCGTCCCTGCCAGCCCAGGTAGGCGATCACCAGCGCCCAGCACGCCGCGCCGACGCCGTACTTGACCTCGGGCGCGACCCAGCGCGCCGACGACCAGAAGGCCTCGACCGCGGCGGCGATCAGCAGGAAGGCGATCACGCCGTACATCACGACGATGGCATCGGCCGACGCATGGCGCAGCGCAGCCAGCCGCGTGCGCCGGCCCGGCGCGAGCAGCGCATGACCGATGCGCAGCCCGGCGGCGCCCGACATCACGATGGCCGTCAGCTCGAAGGCCGAGTGCGTGACGACGAAGGAATAGAAATCGGTGCTGTAGCCGCGCGCCGTCAGGTAGCCGGCGACGGCGCCGCCCTGCAGCCCGTTGAAGACCAGGAAGAACACGCTGCCGAGCCCGCCGAACAGCCCGCCCGCGAAGCACTGGAAGCCGATGCCGATGTTGTGCTGGATGTAGAAACCGAACATCTGCCAGTCGGTGTCGGCGCTGCGCGGCTTGCCGATCGAACCGGGGCCGGGGCCGTACATCTGGTCGAAGTTGCGCACCTGATCGGCGTCCATCAGGTGCAGCACGAAGCCCGGGTCGCGCCAGCAGGCCCAGCCCACCAGCAGCGTCGGCACCAGGAACAGCAGCGTCGCCACCAGCAGGTAGCCGCGGTGCGCGCGCACGCTTTGCGGGATGTCGACCAGCACCAGTCGGCGCAGCCGCCCGATGCCGAAGCCGGGCTCGTGGCGGCGGTAGATCAGCTGGTGCGCGCGGCGCGTCAGCTCTTCGAGGCGCTGCGTCATGCCGATCGGGTAGGCGCGCGCCTGTGCCAGCGCCAGGTGCTCGCAGGCGCGGCGGTACAGCACGCTGAGGCGGGCGCCGTCGATCGCGCCCTTCTTCTTGTCCGCCTTCCTGTCGGCGCGCTTGCGCGCCGGCGAGCCCTCGGCGCGCTCCAGCATCGCCTGCAGCTCGTCCCACTGCGGCGCATGGGCGGTCTCGAACTGCAGCGGCGTCATCGCGCGCCGTCCCCGCGCCGGCCCAGCAGCCAGTGCGCGACGCCCAGCAGGCGCTGGCTGGCGTCTTCGCGCGTGCCCTCGTCGCCGGTGGCCGATTGCGCCAGCACCGCCAGCTCGTCGAAGCGCGCCGGCGTCAGCCGCTTCGCGCGCATCGCCCAATTGACGATGGCCGCCTGCTCGCGCAGCGCGAGCGCCCGCGCCGGGGGGCGCGGCGGCGCGTCGGGCAGCGCGCCGTGCAGCTCCACCGTGCCGGCGTGCACCACCAGCGTGCCGGCCGCCATGTCGCCCAGGCGCTTGAAGTCGGGCCGCCACAGCATCGCCAGCACGCCGAAGGTGTAGAGAAAGGGCATGAAATCGGCGGCGCGCAGCAGGTTGCGGATGATCGACGCGGCCGGCGTCACCGGCAGGCCCGAGTCCATCACCACCTGCAGTCCCAGCATGCGCTTGCCGGGCGTCGCGCCGCGCAGGCTGAGCTCGAACACCACCGGGTAGAACCACTCGAGCAGGAAATACACCATCAGCTGCAGCCCGGCGCCCAGGCCGCCGCCCCAGTTCAGCGCGATGGACGCGATGAAGAAGATGACGATGCGGAGGCCGAAATCCGCCGCGAACGCGAGGAAGCGCGGCACCAGGCCCGCCGGTCGCAGCGGCAGCGCAATGCCCTCGGGCGTTTCGGCGGTGGTCAGCGTATCGAGCGGCACAGGTGGCGCGGATTCTAGGTGCAGAATCGGCTTCGCCGTCGGAGGTCTCCCCATGAACGCACCCATTCCCGCCCACCTGCTGCCCCAGCTCGATCCGCGTCCGGTGCCGGCCGCGATGGTCGAGGCGCTGAAGGCGCGTTTCGGCGAGCGCTGCTCCACCGCGCTGGCGGTGCGCCAGCAGCACGGCCGCGACGAGTCGCCGTTCGACGTGCCGCCGCCCGAGGTGGTGGTGTACTGCGAGAGCACCGAAGAGGTGGCCGAGGTGGTCCGGCTGGCCGATGCGCACGCGGTGCCGGTGATCCCCTATGGCGCCGGCTCGTCGCTCGAAGGCCACCTGCTGGCGGTGCAGGGCGGCGTCAGCATCGACCTGACGCGCATGAACCGCATCCTGTCGGTGCGGCCGGAAGACCTCAACGTCACCGTGCAGGCCGGCGTCACGCGCATGCAGCTGAACAACGAGATCCGCCATGCGGGCCTGTTCTTCCCGATCGACCCGGGGGCCGACGCGACGCTGGGCGGCATGAGCGCGACGCGCGCGAGCGGCACCAACGCCGTGCGCTACGGCACGATGCGCGACAACGTGCTGGCGCTCACCGTCGTCACGCCGCAGGGCGAGGTGATCCACACCGGCACGCGGGCGCGCAAGTCGTCGGCCGGCTACGACCTGACGCGGCTGATGGTAGGCAGCGAAGGCACGCTGGGCGTGATGACCGAGATCACGCTGAAGCTGTACCCGCTGCCCGAGGCGATCTCGGCCGCCACCTGCAGCTTCCCGAGCATCGACGCCGCGGTGCGCACCACCATCCAGCTGATCCAGGTGGGGGTGCCGATCGCGCGCTGCGAGCTGCTCGACAGCCATGCGGTGCGCGCGGTGAACCGGCACGACAAGCTGGTGCTGCCCGAGTCGCCGCTGCTGCTGATGGAGTTCCACGGCAGCGCGGCGAGCGTGGCCGAGCAGGCGGCCACGGTACAGGAGATCGCGTCCGAGTTCGGCGGCGAGGGCTTCCAGTGGGCGACCACGCCGGAAGAGCGCACGAAGCTGTGGACGGCGCGCCACCGCGCCTACTTCGCCGGCCTGCAGATGAAGCCCGGCAGCCGCACCGTCACCACCGACACCTGCGTGCCGATCTCGCGCCTGGCCGAGTGCATCAACGACAGCGTCGCCGAGGTCGAGGCCTCGGGGCTGATGTACTACATCGTCGGCCACGTCGGCGACGGCAACTTCCACCTCGCCTACCTGATCGACCCCGACAAGCCCGAGGAGCGCGAAACCGCCGAGCGGTTGAACCTGCAGCTGGTGCAGCGCGCGCTGCGGCTGGACGGCACCTGCACCGGCGAGCACGGCATCGGGCTGCACAAGATGGGCTTCCTGGTCAGCGAGGCGGGGGCCGGCGCGGTCGACATGATGCGCACCGTCAAGCGCGCGCTCGACCCGAAGAACATCATGAACCCGGGCAAGATCTTCACACTGTGAACACTCGAAACGGCGCGGAAATGAGCGCACGAACCCGGCTCGCCACAAAGAACCCGCTCGCCACAAAGAACCCGTTCGCCGCACAAGCCCCGTTCGCCATACAAACCCCGTTCGCCCTGAGCTTGTCGAAGGGCCGGGCCGAGCCTGTCGAGGCCACGGTGGACGAGCACCGGTGCCGCCGGCACGCTTCGGCTGCATCCCTTCGACACGGGCCTTCGGCAAGCTCAGTCCCTGCTCAGGGCGAACGGCTCCCATCCCCGTTCGCCACACAAACCCCGTTCGCCCTGAGCTTGTCGAAGGGCCGGGCCGAGCCTGTCGAAGCCCTGGTGGATGCGCACCGGCGCCGCCGGCACGCTTCGGCTGCATCCCTTCGACACGGGCCTTCGGCAAGCTCAGTCCCTGCTCAGGGCGAACGGCTCCCATCCCCGTTCGCCATACAAACCCCGTTCGCCCTGAGCTTGTCGAAGGGCCGGGCCGAGCCTGTCGAGGCCACGGTGGACGAGCACCGGCGCCGCCGGCACGCTTCGGCTGCATCCCTTCGACACGGGCCTTCGACAAGCTCTGTCCCTGCTCAGGGCGAACGGCTCCCATCCCCGTTCGCCACACAAACCCCGTTCGCCCTGAGCTTGTCGAAGGGCCAGGCCGAGCCTGTCGAGGCCACGGTGGATGCGCACCGGCGCTGCCGGCGCGCGCAGCGCAAACGGTCCCTCGCTGCTTCCTGAGGGAGTGCGCCCATCAGCCTCTTCCTGCTCAAGCGCAGTGCCGGCTTCCTCGCGACGCTGCTGGCCGCCTCGGCGCTGATCTTCGCGCTGCTGTCGCTGCTGCCCGGCAGCGCGGCCGACGTGCGACTGGACACCACGGCGACGCCCGAAGCGCTCGAGGCGCTGAACCGCCAGCTCGGCCTCGACCAGCCGCCGCCGGTGCGCTACGCCCGCTGGCTGGCCGGCCTCGCGCGCGGCGACCTGGGCCACAGCGTGGCCTACGACACGCCGGTCGCCGAGCTGATCGCCGAGCGGCTGCAGGTCACGCTGCCGCTGGCGCTGGTCGCGATGGCCTTCACGACGCTCGCCGCGCTCGCGCTCGGCGTGTATGCCGCCGCCCGGCACCGCCGCCTCGGCGATGCCGGCGTGATGGCGCTCAGCCAGCTCGGCATGGCGGTGCCGAACTTCTGGTTCGCGATCCTGCTGATCCTGGTGTTCGCGGTGAAGCTGCAGTGGTTTCCGGCCGGCGGCTTCGCCGGCTGGGACGACGGCGCGGTGCCGGCGCTGCGCTCGCTGCTGCTGCCGGCGGTCGCGCTGGCGGCGGTGCAGGCCGCCATCCTCGCGCGCGTGACGCGCAGCGCGGTGCTGGAGGTGATGCGCGAGGACTTCGTGCGCACCGCCCGCGCGCACGGCCTCACGCGGCGCGCGGTGCTGTGGCGCCATGTGCTGCGCAACGCGCTGGTGCCGGTGCTGACGGTGATGGGGCTGCAGTTCGCCAACCTGATCACCGGCGCGATCGTCGTCGAGAAGGTGTTCGCGCTGCCGGGCCTGGGCCTGCTGGTGTTCCAGGCGATCGCCAACCGCGACCTGCTGGTGGTGCAGGACGTCGTGATGCTGTTCGCCGCCGCGGTGATCGCGATCAACTTCGCGGTCGACCTGCTGCTCGCCGCGCTCGACCCGCGGCTGAAGGCGGCGCACCGATGAGGCGCCACCCGAGCTTCGTCGCTGGCGGCGTGCTGGTCGCGCTGTGGCTCACGGCCGTCCTGGTGTCGCTGGCGTGGACACCGTACCCGCCGGCCGAGATCGACATCCCGAACAAGCTGCTGCTGCCGTCGGCCGCGCACTGGCTGGGCACCGACAGCCTGGGGCGCGACATCGCGTCGCTGCTGCTGGCGGGCGCGCGCACCTCGCTGCTGGTGGGGGTGGCCGCGGTCGGGCTCGGCGCGCTGTCCGGCACCGCGCTCGGCCTGCTGGCGGCGGCGCGGCGCGGCTGGCTCGACGAGCTGCTGATGCGCTGCGCCGACTTCAGCTTCGCGTTCCCGGCGCTGCTGACCGCGCTGATGCTGGCGGCGCTGTATGGGCCGGGCGTGTCGACCGCGGTGGCCGCGATCGGGCTGTTCAACCTGGCGGTGTTCGCGCGCATCAGCCGGTCCGCGGCCGGCGCGGTGTGGTCGCGCGACTTCGTGCTGGCGGCGCGCGCCTGCGGGCGCAACCGCCTGCAGATCACGCGCGACCATGTGCTGCCCAACATCGCGGCGGTGCTGATCGTGCAGGCGACGATCCAGTTCGCGGTCGCCATCCTGGCCGAGGCGGCCCTCAGCTACCTGGGCCTGGGCGTGCGCCCGCCGCAGCCGAGCTGGGGCCGCATGCTGAACGAGGCGCAGGAGTTCATGTTCCAGGCGCCGCAGCTCGCGCTATACCCGGGCATCGCGATCGCGCTCAGCGTGCTCGGCCTGAACCTGCTGGGCGACGGGTTGCGCGACCTGCTGGACCCGCGCCTGGCGCGGGAGCGCTGATGGACGCCGCGCTGCTCGAGGTCACCGGCCTGCGCGTGTGGCTGCCGTCGGCGCGCGGCGAGGTCGAGGCGGTGCGCGGCGTCGACCTGCGCATCGCGCGCGGCGAGACGGTCGGGCTGATCGGCGAGAGCGGCTGCGGCAAGTCGATGACCGCGCTGGCGCTGATGGGCCTGCTGCCCGACGCGGCGCGGGTCGGCGGCAGCATCCGTTTCGACGGCCACGAGCTGGCCGGGCTGGACGATGCCGCGATGTGCCGGCTGCGCGGCCAGCGCATCGCGATGGTCTTCCAGGAGCCGATGACGGCGCTCGACCCGCTGCAGCCGCTGTGGAAGCTGGTGTCCGAGCCGCTGCGCGTGCACCGCGGGCTGGACGCACGCAGCGCGCGGGCCGAGGCGCTGCGCCTGCTCGACCGGGTGCGCCTGCCGCAGGCGGCGCAGCGGCTGGATGCGCATGCGCACCAGCTGTCGGGCGGCCAGCGGCAACGCGTGATGATCGCCGCGGCGCTGGCCTGCGGGCCGCAGCTGCTGATCGCCGACGAGCCGACGACGGCGCTGGATGCGTCGCTGCAGCGCGAGGTGCTGGAACTGCTCGGCACTCTGGTGGCAGACGCCGGCATGGCCTTGCTGCTGATCTCGCACGACCTCGCGCTGATGGCGCGCAGTGTCGCGCGGGTGCTGGTGATGTACGCCGGGTCGGTGGTGGAGGAGGGGCCGGCGGCCGACGTGCTCGCGAGGCCGGCCCATCCGTACACGCGCGGGCTGATCGCCGCGCGGCCGCGGCTGGGCGCGCCGCGCGGGGTGCGCCTGGCGACGATCCCGGGCCGCGTGCCGGAGCTGGCCGACCTGCCGGCCGGGTGCCCGTTCTCGGATCGGTGTGGATGGGTGATCGAAGCGTGCCACGCGGGCCTGCCGGCGCCCGTCGAGATCGGCCCGGGTCACGCGGCCCGCTGCATTCGAGCCGACCAACTCCCTGAATCCGCTCGCCCTGAGCTTGTCGAAGGGTTGCAGCCGCAGCGCGCCGGTGGTGCGGCTGCACATCCACCAGGGCTTCGACAGGCTCAGCCCGACCCTTCGGCAGGCTCAGGGCGAACGGGTTCGGTCAACGGGTTCGGTCACTTGTAGCCCATCGACTGAGGCAGCCACAGCACGATCTGCGGAAACAGCGTCATCGCCAGCAGCAGCAAGAGCAGCATCACGATGAACAGCCAGCCCTCGCGCAGCATGTCCTTGATCGGGATGCCGGTCAGCGCGTTGGTCACGAACAGCAGCATGCCGAACGGCGGGTGGATCAGCCCGATCATCATGTTCAGCACGACCACGACGCCGAAGTGCACCAGGTCGATGCCCAGCGACTTCACCATCGGCAGCAGGATCGGCACGAACACCAGCAGCAGCACCGAGATGTCCATGAAGCAGCCGAGCACCAGGAACAGCAGGTTCACCAGCAGCAGGAACGAGGTGCGCCCGAGATCGAAGCCCGACAGCCACGCCGCCAGCCCCTGCGGCACCCCTTCGGCGGTGAATGCGTAGTTCATCATGAAGGCACCGGCCAGGATCATCGTGATCACCGCGCTGGAGCGCGTCGACTCCAGCACCACGCCCCACAACGTGCGCCATGTGAGCGCCCTGTACACCACGCCGGCCAGCACCAGCGCATGCAGCGCGGCCACCGCGGCCGCCTCGGTGGGCGTGAAGATGCCGGTGTAGATGCCGGTCAGCAGCAGGACCGGCAAGGACAGCGGCAGGGCCCCGCGGAACAGGATCTGCGGCCACTCGCGCAGCGGCACCTTGTCCTCGCGCGGCATGTTGCGCCGCACCGCGATGAACTGCACCACGCCCATCATCAGCAGCGCCATCAGCACGCCCGGCACCACGCCGCCGAGAAACAGCGCCCCCACCGAGCTGCCCGACACCAGCGCGTAGATCACCATCGGGATCGACGGCGGGATGATCGGCCCGAGCGTCGCGCTCGCCACCACCACCGCGCCGGCGAAGCCGGGCGAGTACTCGGGCTTCTTCAGCATCTGGCGGATCGTCACCAGCCCCGGCCCGGCCGCGTCGGCGATCGCGCTGCCGCTCATGCCGGAGAACACCACGCTGACCAGGATGTCCACCTGCGCCAGCCCGCCACGCAGCCGCCCGACCAGGATGCGGCAGAAGTCGAAGATGCGCTCGCTGATGGTGCCGGCGTTCATCAGGTTGGCCGCGAAGATGAACAGCGGCACCGCCAGCAGCACGTAGCTGTTGTACAGCCCGTTCAGCACCTGCTCGGCCGCGAGGCCGACGTCCTGCCGCTTGACGACCAGGTAGGCGATGCCGCTGGCGATCATCGAGAAGCCGATCGGCGCGCGCAGCACGAAGCCGGCGACCAGCACGCCGACCAGGGTCCACAGTGCGGCCGTCATTCGGCCAGCCCGCCGCGTGCCAGGTGCCACAGCGTCCACGCGCTGCGCACCACCACCGATGCCAGCATCAGCGCGAACGGCAGGAACACCCACATGAACGGCAGCCCGAGCACCGGCGTGCCCTCGCGCGCCATGAAGTGGATGTAGTCCCAGCTGGCCGGCAGCGCCCACGCCGCGAGCCCGCCGAACAGCAGCGCGCCCATGATGCGGAAAGCCCGCCGCACGCCACCCGGCATCGCGTTGTAGACCAGGTCGAAGGCCACGTGCTCGCGCTGCGGCACCATGAAGGCCGTGGCCCACAGGATCACCCAGACGTACAGCACCACCGCCAGCTCGTCGGTCCAGGGCAGCGGCCGCTGGAAGCCGAAGCGCGCGACGACCTGCACGATGAAGACACCGAACAGCAGCACGAACAGCCCGCCGCCGACCGCCTCGGCGACGCGCTTGCACCCCCGCATCACGAGCGCGTGCCGTTGATGCGCTCGAGCAGGCCCTGTGGCCAGGCCTTCGCGTAGTCGGACGCCGCATAGGCCTGCTGCACCGCCTTGCGGAAGGCGTCGACGTCGGGCGTCGTCACCTGCAGGCCCTCGTGCTTGAAGAAGTCGACGAGCTGCGCTTCTTCCTTCAGGCGGTTGTCGTTGTTGTACTGCGCCGCGGCCTGCGCAGCCGCCTTCAGCTTCTGCTTCTGCGCCGCGCCGAGCGCGTTCCAGGTCTTGTTGGCCACCGCGATGAAGACGCCGTCGACCAGGTGGCTGGTGAGCACCAGTTGCCTGGTGACCTCGTAGAACTTGGCGGCGCGCACGGTGGGCAGCGGGTTGTCCTGGCCGTCGATGGTGCCGGTCTTCAGGCCCAGGTAGACCTCGCCGAAAGCCAGCGGCGTCGGCGTCGCGCCCAGCGCCTCGCCGAGGAACAGCCATTCCTTCGAGCCCGGCATGCGCAGCTTGACGCCCTTCAGGTCGGCCGGCGTCGTCACCTTGCGCGTGTCGCGCAGGTTGACCTGGCGCGTGCCCAGGTAGGCGGTGGCGAGCACGGTGACGTCGAGCTTGTCGGACACGCGCTTGAACATCTCGTCGCCGATCGGCCCGTTGAACACCGCCTGCTGGTGCTTCGGGTCGCGCAGCACGTAGCCGGCGGTGAAGATCGAGAACTCGGGCAGCAGCTTGGCGATGTCGAAGGCCGAGATCGACGCCAGCTCCAGGTTGCCGCGCGCCATCGCGGCCGGCTCGGCGCCCTGCTTGAACAGCGCTGCGTTCAGGTTGACCTGCACGTCGAACTCGCCGGGTGCGCTCTTGTCGAGCGCGTCTTTCAGCACCGTCCACATCTTCGCGTGCCAGTCGTCCGGCACGGCGGGGGTCGAGATGCGCAGCAGCGTCTTGTTCTGGGCCCACGCCGGCACGGCGGACAGCCCGGACAGGGCCAGCCCGGCGGCGAAGCGGCGGCGTTGCGAAGCAAAGGTCATGCAGTCTCCAGGGTTCCTTGGGTTGTCAATCGACATCGACGTCCAGCGCGATCGGCTTCAGCTCGTGCTGCAGTGTGTGCATCCGGTCCAGCGTCAGCGCGACCAGCGGCGCGCGCACGCGCAGCCAGCCGGGCTCGCCCGTCAGGGCCGCCATGATGCCCTTGAGCGCCGGTGTCAGCGCGTAACCGCCGAGCATCGCCAGCAGCAGCTCGACGCGCGACAGGTCGTGCGGCGTGTTCGGCGCGTCGGGCCGGCCGGCCAGGCGCTGCACCACGTGCGGCATGAAGTTGGCCAKCCCGCTGATGGCGCCGGTGCTGCCGCGGCGCGCCAGCTCGGGCAGGTCGGGTTCGTGGCCGGTGTAGACCGTCATCGTCTCCATGAAGGCATCGGCCATCGCCAGCGAATGCGCGGTGTCGCCGCTGCTGTCCTTCAGGCCGACGATGGTCTGCGGGTACAGGCGCTTCAGCGTCTCGATCACCTTGCGCGACAGCCCGACGCCGCTGACCTGCGGGATGTGGTACAGGTACAGGCGCAGCCGCTCGTCGGCCGCGCCGTCGATCACGTGGCGGTAGCTGTCGATCACGCCCTGGTCGGACACGTTCTTCAGGAAGAAGGGCGGCAGCATCAGGCAGCCGTGGGCCCCGACGGCCAGCGCATGGCGGGTCAGCGCCAGCGTGTCGGTCAGCGCGGCACAGCCGGTGGACACCAGGATCTGCGCCGCCGGCACGCCCTCGCCGATCAGCGCATCCACCGCATCGCGGCGCTCGGCCACCGAGAACGACGGCCCCTCCCCGGTGGTGCCGAAGGGCACGACGCCGCCGCAGCCCTTGTTGTGGATCAGCGCGCGGGCATGCAGGCCCAGGCGGTGGTGGTCGATGCCCAGGTCGGGCTTCAGCGGCGTCAGCAGCGCCGGCCAGATGCCGTGGAACGAGGCGGATGCGGCAGGACTCGTCATGATGGATCTCCCCTTGTCGTGGGAGCGGGCCGGCGCGGCTCCCCTCGCGCTTTCGATCGGTGTCGTCAGTCCAGGGCGACCACGCCCTTGCGCAGCAGCAGGTTGCCGTACTTGCGCTGTTCGCCGGTGCGCAGGATCACGAAGGCCCGCTTCGCCTGCTCGTAGAACGCGAAGCGCTCCAGCGTGGCCGGCTCGCGCTCGCCGGCGGCGCGCAGCAGGCTGCGGAATTCGGCCACCGGCGGCGGCACGGCGCGCGCGTCGCCGACCACCTGCATGGTCCAGGCGGCCTCCGGCACGAAACCGTCGAGCGGGAACAGCGGCAGCAGCGCGCGCAGCACGGCCGGGGCATCGGCGCCGGCGATCTGCACCAGGCGGGCGCCGGCCTGCTGCGCCACCTGCGCGGCGGGGAAATTCGCGTCCACAATCGCGAGGTCGTCGCCATGGCCCATGCTGGCCAGCGCGTGCAACGCGTCCGGCGTCAGCAGCGGGGAAATGGTCTTGAGCATCGCAATATCCTTGGAAAGAGGGCGGTTTGCCATGGTAGGCGCCGCCCCCGCAGCCTTCAGCGGGACAAACCCTTCCGCGCATCATCACCACTCCGCCGGGAACCTGCCATGAGCTTCGCCAATGCCCTGACCCTGAACGTCGCCGAATCGCTGCCGCACGACGCGAAGCGCGCCACGCTGGTCGGCCGCCTGTGGGTGCCCGGCGCCGGGCCGACCCTGGTGACGCTGGCCGGCGACGACCTGCACGACCTGTCGACCGTCGAAGCCACCTGCAGCCAGCTGCTGGAGCTGGACGACCCGGTGTTCACGATCGAGTCGGCGCTGCGCAACGGGCAGGCGCCGCGCATCGCGTCGTACGAGGCGGCGCTGGCCAACAGCGACGAGGCCCGGCGCGACGGCACGCAGGCCTGGCTGATGGCGCCGTGCGACCTGCAGCCGGTGAAGGCGAGCGGCGTGACCTTCATCGCCAGCCTGCTGGAACGGGTGATCGAGGAGCAGGCGCGCGGCGACGCGGCCAAGGCCGACGCGATCCGCCGCTCGCTGACCGGCATCCTCGGCGGCAACCTGGCCGGCATCGTGCCGGGTTCGCCGCAGGCGGCCCAGGTGAAGGCGGTGCTGATCGAGCAGGGCGCCTGGTCGCAGTACCTGGAGGTGGGCATCGGGCCGGACGCCGAGATCTTCACGAAGGCGCCGCCGATGGCCGCCGTGGGCACCGGGGCCGACGTCGGCATCCACCCCGGCTCGTCGTGGAACAACCCGGAGCCCGAGGTGGTGCTGGCGATCGACAGCCGGCGCCGGGTGCTGGGCGCCACGCTGGGCAACGACGTGAACCTGCGCGATTTCGAGGGCCGCAGCGCGCTGCTGCTGGGCAAGGCGAAGGACAACAACGCATCGTGCGCGATGGCGCCGTTCATCCGGCTGTTCGACCGCCATTTCACGATCGACGACCTGCGGCGCTGCGAGATCGCGCTGCGCGTCGAAGGGCCGGACGGCTTCCGGCTGGAAGGCCGCGACACGCTGGCGAAGATCAGCCGCGATCCGCTCGACCTGGCGGCGCAAGCGATCGGGCCGAACCACCAGTACCCGGACGGCGTGATGCTGTTCCTCGGCACGATGCTCGCGCCGACGCAGGACCGGCTGGGCCCGGGCCAGGGCTTCACGCACGTGCTGGGCGACGTGGTCACGGTGTCGTCGCCGGCGCTGGGCGGGCTGGTGAACCGGGTGCGGCGCTGCGACGAGATCGCGCCGTGGCGCTTCGGGTTGACGGCGCTGATGCGCAGCCTGGCGGCGCGGCAGCTCCTCGATTGATGCTGCTCGAGCTGCAGGACGTGACCCGCCGCTACGCGCTGCCGCGCGAGCGGCTGCTGCAGCCGGCGCCGCAGGTCGAGGCGTTGCGCGGCGTCAGCCTGCAGCTGCAGGCCGGGCGCAACCTGGGGATCGTGGGCGAATCGGGCTCGGGCAAGTCGACGCTGGCGCGCATCGCGATGGCGCTGGAGGCGCCGACGAGCGGGCGGGTGCTGTTCGACGGACGCGACCTGAACGCGCTGGCGCCGGCCGAGTTGCGCGCGGCGCGGCGCGATTTCCAGATGGTGTTCCAGGATCCGTACGGCTCGCTCGACCCGCGGCAGCGCGTCGGGCGCATCGTGGCCGAGCCCTTGCCGGCCGGCACCGCCGATGCGGCGCAGCAAGTCGCGCAGGCCCTGGACGCGGTCGGGCTGCGCGCCGCCGATGCGGCGAAGTACCCGCACGAGTTTTCCGGCGGCCAGCGCCAGCGCATCGCGATCGCGCGGGCGCTGGTGACGCGTCCCAGGCTGATCGTCGCCGACGAGCCGGTCAGCGCGCTCGACGTCTCGGTGCAGGCCCAGGTGCTGAACCTGATGCACGACCTGCAGCGCCAGTTCGGCGTGACCTACCTGCTGATCAGCCACGACCTGGCGGTGGTGGACCACCTGTGCGAGGAGGTGCTGGTGATGCAGGCCGGCCGGGTGGTGGAGCAGGGCAGCTCCGAAGCGGTGTTCAGGGCACCGCAGCACGCGTACACGAGGGCGCTGGTCGCAGCCGCGTAGCCCGGATGCCAATCCGGGTCGGCCCTGCCCATGCGCTCCCGGATTGGCATCCGGGCTACCATCTTCCGATGAACGCCGCCCTCAAGACCCTCGCCACGCTGCTGCTGTGCACCGCCGCGCTCGCCGCTGCCCAGTCGCGCAAGGACAGCGCCGTCATCGGCATCACGCTCGAGCCGCCCGGCCTCGACCCGACCACCTCGGCGGCCGCGTCGATCGGCGAGATCGTCCACTACAACGTGCTGGAAGGCCTGACGAAGATCAACGTCGATGGCAGCGTGACGCCGCTGCTGGCCGACAGCTGGAGCATCGACCCCGACGGCCGGCTCTACACCTTCAAGCTGAAGAAGGGCGTCAAGTTCCACGACGGCGAAAGCTTCGACGCCTCCGACGTGAAGTTCAGCTTCGAGCGCGCCAAGGCCGAGGGCAGCACCAACAAGGCGAAGAAGAGCACCTTCGACAACATCAGCCGCATCGAAACGCCCGACCCGTCCACCGTGGTCCTGGTGCTGTCCAAGGCCGACGGCAACCTGCTGTTCCGCCTCGGCGAGAACACCGCCGTGATCCTCGACCCGAAGAGCGCACCCACCACCGCCACCAAACCCGTCGGCACCGGCCCGTTCCGCTTCGACGGCTGGTCGCGCGGGTCGTCGGTCACGCTCGCGCGCTGGGACGGTTTCCGCAACCCGGCCGCCATCAAGCTGAAGAAGGTGACCTTCCGCATCATCAACGACCCGTCGGCGCAGGTGGCCGCGCTGCTGGCCGGCGACGTCGACGCGATCCCGCGCTTCCAGGCCGCGCAGAGCCTGGGGCAGTTCCAGAACGACCCGCGCTTCGCGGTGACCATCGGCGGCACCGAGGGCAAGACCATCGTCAGCATCAACAACCGGCGCAAGCCCTTCGACGACGTGCGCGTGCGCCGCGCCATCGCGATGGCGATCGACCGCAAGGCGGTGATCGCCGGCGCCCAGGAAGGCTACGGCGCGCCGATCGGCAGCCACATGGTGCCGATCGACGCCGGCTACGTCGACCTGACCGGCGTGAACCCGTACGACCCCGACAAGGCCCGCGCGCTGCTGAAGGAGGCCGGCGTCGCGACGCCGCTGAACGTGACGCTCACGCTGCCGCCGCCGCAGTACGCGCGCAAGGGCGGCGAGATCATCGCGGCCCAGCTCGCCAAGGTGGGCATCGTCGCGAAGATCGACAACGTCGAATGGGCGCAGTGGCTGTCGGGCCCGTTCAAGGGCAACTTCGACCTGACCGTCATCAGCCACGTCGAGCCGCTGGATTTCGCGGTCTACGCCGACCCGGCCTACTACTTCGGCTACGACAGCAAGGCCTACAACGAGATCATCGTGAAATACAACGCCAGCACCAACCCGAAGGAGCGGCTGCGGCTGCTCGGCGACGCGCAGCGCAGGCTGGCCGACGACGCGGTCAATGCCTTCCTGTTCCAGCTGCCGCAGTTCATGGTGGCCAACAAGCGGCTGAAGGGGCTGTGGAGCAGCTCGCCGGTGTTCGCCAACGACATGGGCGCGGTGAGCTGGCAATGACCGCGCTCGCCCAGCTGAGCGCGCAGGAGCTGCTGGCGGCCTATGCGACGCGCACGCTGTCGCCGCTCGAGGTGACGCGTGCGGTGCTGGCGAACATCGAGGCCTGGGAGCCGCGCCTGTGCGCCACCTATGCGCTCGATGCCGCGGCCTCGCTGGCGCAGGCCGCGGCGTCCGAGGCGCGTTGGCTCGCGGGCACGCCGCTGGGTGCGCTCGACGGCGTGCCGGCGATGATCAAGGAGAACATCGCGACCCGCGGCACGCCGGTGCCGCTGGGCACTGCCGCCACCGAGCTGGTGCCGGCGGCCGCCGATGCGCCGCCGGCCGCGCGGCTGCGCGAAGCCGGCGCGGTGATCCTCGGCAAGACCACGATGCCCGACTACGGCATGTTGTCGTCCGGGCTGTCGAGCTTCCATCCGCTGGCGCGCAACCCCTGGGACCTGCGCCGCAACCCGGGCGGCAGCAGCGCCGGTGCGGCCGCCGGTGCCGCGGCCGGCTACGGCCCGCTGCACCTGGGCACCGACATCGGCGGTTCGGTGCGCCTGCCGGCCGGCTGGTGCGGCATCTTCGCGCTCAAGCCCAGCCTCGGCCGCATCCCGATCTTCCCGCCCTACGCCGGCCGGGTCGCCGGGCCGATGACGCGCACGGTGGTCGATGCGGCGCTGATGATGGGCGTGCTGTCGCGGCCCGACACGCGCGACACGACGAGCCTGCCCTGGCAGGACATCGCCTGGCACCGGCTGGAGCGCCCGCTGCGCGGCCTGAAGCTCGGCCTGCTGATGGACGCCGGCTGGGGCCTGGCGGTCGAGCCCGAGGTGCGGGCGGCGGTCGAGGCCGCCGCGCGCGCCTTCGAGGCGGCCGGCGCGATCGTCGAGCCGGTGGCGCCCTTCATGACGCGCGAGATGATCGACGGCATGGACCGCTTCTGGCGCTGTCGCGCCTGGATGGACATCGCGGCGCTGCCCGAGGCGCGGCGCGACAAGGTGCTGCCCTTCATCACCGAGTGGGCGCGCGGCGGGGCCGGATTGAGCGGTGCGCAGGTGTTCCACGGCTACAGCCAGATGGGCGCGATGCGCGAGGCCGCGGTCGCCGCCTGCCGGCCCTTCGATGCGCTGCTGTCGCCGACCGCGCCGTTGCCGGCCTTCGCGGCCGAGCTGCCCTGCCCGACCAACGACCCGGCGCTGCCCTTCGAGCACATCGCGTTCACGCTGCCCTACAACATGAGCGAGCAGCCGGCCGCCAGCATCAACTGCGGCTACAGCGCCGACGGCCTGCCGATCGGCCTGCAGATCGTCGGCGCGCGGCACGACGACCTGGGCGTGCTGCAGCTGGCGCGCGCCTGGGAACAGCTGCGGCCGGCGCAGCGCCCCTGGCCCGCAGCCCGCCCATGAACACGGACCTGCGCGGCAACCCGGTCGGCACCGCCTCGGCCGAGGCCTTGGTGCACGCCGAGACCGCGCTGTGGCGCATGGCCTCGTTCTTCGACACGCCGCTGGCCGACCTGGACGCCGCCGCGGCCGCCGATCCGCAGTGGCTGATGCCGCAGGTGATGCGCGCGAACTTCCTGGTGTCGCTGACCGAGCCGGTGCTGCTGGGCAAGGCGCGGCTCGCGCTGCGCTCGGCCGACAAGCTGGCCGCGCAGGCGCCGTGGCGCGAGC